>CALPQG020000051.1 GCA_943325655.2 Bifidobacterium breve
ACCGTATTGAATATTGACACCAAAGGTATCAACCTTGACCCCACCCAGATGGGAGGAGTTGTAAGAATGGAATTGGATAAGCTAGATACCTTTGAAGTGATGGATCGTTATGATGTGAATTATGTGATTGAAAAAAACAAACTGAATACTTCTAATTGTTATGGGAAAATATGCATGGTAGAAACCGGAAAATTAATTAACGCAGACAAAATACTTACAGGTAGCGTAGAGCTCATTTTAAAATCTTATATAGTAACCCTCAAATTAATTGACATCAAATCAGAATCGGTAGAACGTACCGAAATCATTGAATTTTTAGAACTACCTGATGAATTACAAAAAATGATAGGCATCACTATCAAGAGAATGTTTCACCATAAAGAAGACCTTGAATTGGTTGAACGATTGACCAAAAAGAACAACTACGAAAGTGCCGTAAATAACCCCAATGTAAATACTTTACGCCTGGGTGGGCCAAGAATGGGATTTATCGCCTTCACCGGACAACAAGGGGCTCAACTTTTAAGAAATAAAAATCAAGGTGGGTACGACCTTACCCCTATAATGTTTCAGTTTGGTTATCAGTTTGAAAAACAATACCTCAATGAAGGAAATTTTCAAGCCTTGTTTGAATTTGTTCCAATGATTACAGGACTTGAGCAGGGTAAATTTTTTCCAAGTGTCACTATTTTAAATGGTTTAAGAAGCAATATCAGTGGATGGGAATTTGCTTTCGGGCCTACTTTTAGCTTCGATTCTAAGTCAAACGGCTATTATGAAAATGGCAATTGGCACCAAGAACATGAATGGACAAGCAAAACGCCAAACCCTTACGAAATCATTAGAAAAAGCGATAGCAGAGGAGAGGTTGAACTTACTTCCAACTTTGTATTGGCCATTGGTAAAACCATCAAATCAGGCAAAATGAATATTCCTATCAATGCATTTGTTATCCCTACTAGAACAGGAGTAAGGTTTGGTGTTTCCTTCGGATACAATGCTAAAAAAGATAAGTGATACGTAAGCAGAAAACTAATTTTTCAATATAGGAGTAGGTGTTTTGATCTAAATTTTAGGCTGTATTCTAACCGTTGTTGAAACAAAAATGGCTGTCCAGGTTAAGGACAGCCATTTTTGTTTTTGCCTTAAAAGCAATTGCAATACAATGATGTTTATTTCTCTTTCCTTCCAAACACAGAGAAATGAATATATCTTTTAGGGTGTTCCTGTATGTCTAAAAACAATTTATCCAAATCCTTTACAGTGGTATTCAAACTGTTATGTAAAGAATCACTATTCACCAATTTACCCAAAGAACCTTCCCCATTGTTCACCTTGGCCAATACCTGATGCAACTCTGTGATTGCTTTGTTGGCATTTCCAACCGTTTGTGCAATGTTGGCTTTTTGCAATGAATCAGCTACCCCATTCATTTTCTCTAAAATAGGTTTCAACTTTCTTTCTGTTTGCACCAAGGAAGCTGACAAACTGGAAATATTTCCCAACGTTGCTTGTAATTTAGGATCAGCATTTTTAATCAAAGTATTTAATGACAGAGAAGTCGCTTCCAAATTCGACAAAATATTTTGAATCGCAGTGTCTGTTTTTTCATCAATAATTCTGTTGAATTTATACAAAGCAGAATCGACTTTGGCCAAAATAGGTTTGGCATTGTCTGTAAACTGTTTTGTAATTCCTCCATCTACTTTTGTAGGAATAAAATCGCCACCTTCATAAGCATCATTCCCAGAAACCAATTCCAGTTTCAAAGCCTTACCTCCCAACAATCCGTTATCAAACAATACGGCATAACTTCCTTTGGTGATACGTACATTTTTTTGCACCACTATGGTCACTTTAATTCTATTCGAGCCATCATCCATCATGGTCCTGTCTCCCACTTTTCCAACAGGAAGACCATTGAGGATTACATCACTCGCTTGGGCTAATCCATCAATATTTTCATATACGAGGTAGTATCTTTTTGATGCATTAAAAAAATCTGTTCCTTTCAAATAATTATATCCGAAAAAGAAGGTTACAAGTGCTATTATCGTAAAGGCACCAACTTTAAATTCTTTTGATAGTTCCAAGGGTATAAAGGGATAAATATTAATTCATTGATTCCAATTCTTTTTTATACTGTTTGAGGGCATCGCAAATATTGGAGGCGATCGCATTTTGTCCTTCACCAGAGGTCAGGTACTTTTCATCATCAGTATTGGTCAGGTAGCCAATTTCTATCAAACTGCTTGGCATAGAGGTTTTCCATAACACTAAAAAGCCAGCTTGTTTCACTCCCCTACTTTTACGATTGAGGTGATTCTTGAAATTGTCTTCCACTTTTTGCGCGAATTTAATGCTGTTTTCTAAGTAAGCATGTTGAAAATTCGCAAACAAAATATGTCCCATTGGCGAATTGGGATTAAAGCCATTGTATTTTTTTTGGTAATCTTTTTCTTTCAACACTACTTCATTTTCACGTTTTGCAACAGCCAAATTTCCATCTGAGGTATGCAATCCCATGGTGTAAGTTTCAGAACCATAAGTATCTACATGTCCTGCATTGCAATGTACGGAGATAAATAAATCAGCATTGTTCTTATTGGCAATGCCTGCCCTGTCGTGTAATTCTACAAACTTATTAATATCTCTGGTATATATCACCTTTACATCGGGCATTTCTCGTTTTATTTGTTTGCCCAGTGCGAGAATTACTTCCAAGGTAACTTGCGACTCTTTAGACCCCTTTCCAGAACAGCCAGGATCTTTGCCTCCATGGCCAGCATCAAGTACAACCGTACGCAATTTATAGTCCTTAGATTCGAACAAATTGTACGAACTTAGTACCAAAATTAGCACGATAAAAATAAAAGCTGTATTTTTCATATCATCAATTTTTGATGTTGCAAGTTAATAAAATAACTTTGCACAAAATTGATAATTTTTCTACAATTCTGAAAAAGCATATTTATATACCGACAATTGCCATAATTATTTTATTATTAATTAATAATCAATTGATTATGGCACAAGATACGAAATCAAGCCCAGCGCGAGATTCAATAAGTACGGATTCTACTACCCAAAAAGTAGTCGAAAAAAAGAAGCAAAAAAGTGACATTAGCACAATGGTCAAGTACAATGCAGATGATTCTATCCGATTTGATGCCTCAAATTCTATTGTTCGCCTCTATGGAAATGCAAAAATTGAGTATGGAGCAATAAAACTTACGGCAGAAAGCATTGAAATCAATTGGCTAGAAAATAATGTAATTGCAGAAGGAGTAACTGACAGTTTGGGCAATACCATTGGTACACCAGTTTTTGAAGAAGGAGCAGATAAATACATCGCCAAAAAAATCAAATATAATTTCAAAACGAAAAAAGGAATTATCAATGGTGTAATTACCCAACAGGGCGAAGGCTATATTCATGGAGAAAAAATCAAGAAAAATGAAGTGAATGAAATGTTCGTGAACCATGCAAGGTACACCACCTGTAATTTAGAACACCCTCATTATTGGATCGATGCCAACAAAATCAAATTGATTCCCGGTAAAAAATTCGTTTCCGGACCTTTTAATTTAATGATTGAAGGAATAAGGACTCCATTGGTTTTCCCTTTGGGATTTTTCCCTATTCCTAAAAGCCGCGCCTCAGGAATTATTATGCCCTCTTATGGTGAATCCAATGCGAGTGGTTTCTTTTTACAACAAGGAGGTTTTTACTGGGCGGTCAATGATTATATGGGCGCGCGTTTTCAGGGAGACTTTTACTCTAACGGAGGATTCAGGGTATATCCTGTGCTTGATTATTTCAAACAATACCGTTACAGAGGAAATTTAAAAATAGAATTCAGCAGGTTAATTCAGGGATTTGGCGCTAGGGAAACCATGCTTCCAAAAAGTGTTTGGTTAAACTGGAGCCACAATCCAATCAGCAAAAAGAACAGTCGGTTCTCAGCCTCTGTCAATGGTGGTTCTTCTGGATTCCTTGCTAACAACACCATTAACTCTTCGCAATTTTTACAAAACACGTTCAATTCAAGTGTCAATTATAACAAAACATTTGGCACTTCTCCCTTCAGTATGGGAGTAGCTTTAAGACAAGATCAAAACGTAAGAACAAACGTCATGAACTTTACCTTACCTAGTTTAACCTTTAATATGAGTCAGGTAAGACCGTTCAAAAAACTAGGCTCCAATCCAAGTAAAATGTCCTGGCTCAAAGAAATGTATGTTTCTTACGCCCTGACTTCAGGCGTACAAATCACCAATGTAGAGACCTCCGTTTCTAAAATCAACAATTTTAACTTGGCGAGTGAATCCAAAAGGGTTGGAGATACCCTTGAATTGAACAATAATGGCATGAATACCATGCTCCAAAATGCACAAATCACAGCGGTACATTCCATTCCTATCGGAACCAGTATCAAACTGTTAAAATACTTCAATTTAAACCCTTCATTCGTTTACAATGAATACTGGAATACCAAACAATTGGATTACAAATTTAAAAATGGAACGGATTCTTTAACCATAGACACGGCTTATGGACTTTCTCGAACCTATGCCTATGCTTTAAATGCCAATTTGACCACGAGGATATACAATACGCTTTACCTCCGAAAATTCGGTCTTGAAGCCATCAGACATGTAATGCTCCCAACTCTTGGCTTTTCTTATAGCCCCGACTTTTCTACCAATGGTTTTACAAAAGTATATACCAATGTAGAACAGACTAAATTTCAAAACCTGTCTATTTACCAAGGACTTGGATCTAGCCCATCCAATTCAAATAAAATTCAGGTGCTGAGCTTTAGTTTGAGTAATACCTTTGAAGCAAAATTCAAAAAACGTACAGACACCGCTGTCACTTATAAAAAAGTGATGCTGTTGGACAACTTTGGCTTGAGTGGAAATTACAACCTCAAAGCCGATTCATTCAAACTTTCTTACCTCAATTTCAATGCACGTACGGTATTGCTCAACAAATTAAACATCAATGGAACAGCGACTTTAGACCCTTATACTTATGACCCTTCCAGTACTACTGAACTTGGTGGAAATAAGTTTAAACGTAAGGATAAAATGGCTGATGTAGGGCAAATGAAATGGCTCAATTTTAACATCAGTGCTTCCACGAGCCTTAACCCGACAGCTTTCAAGTCGCAACGAAAAAAGGAACAACAAATGTCTCCGGCACAAATAGCCTATTACAGGGCAAATCCATACATGCAATACGTTGATTTTAACATTCCATGGAACTTAAATATCAGTTACAACGTCAACTGGTCCAACAACCCTCTGACGCATATTAGCAAACAAACTGCACAAAACACCAATTTTAGCGGAGATCTAAGCTTGACTGAAAAATGGAAAGTCACCTTTGGTTCCGGTTTTGATATTTTGACTCAAAAAATAACCGTTGGTGCCACCAATATGTCGGTAATGCGTGATTTGCATTGTTGGCAAATGAATATTGCCTGGTATCCTTTTGCAGCCACGCAAACATTCATTTTCAACATAGCTGTAAAAGCCTCATCCTTACAAGATTTAAAATTAACCAAACGAGGACAAGGAAAAGGGTATTGAGTTGGATAGACTTTCTTTGGAAAATATTTTTTAATGTGGGCGCTTCCTTCGGAACGGGCTTTCACCACTCGCTTTTTGCTTGTTACCAAACATCTAATGCCTCATACCACATTTGTACAACAAGCAAAAGAGCTCAAACAATGGCTCAATCCCTAGCGCAAAAAACTAAAAAACCAACAAAAAAGCCCTGCTGAAAATAGTTCAGAAGGGCTTTTTTGTTACTTATTTAATTCTACTTTAACAGATTAAAATTGAAGTAAAATTATTATGAAAATTAAGTTAAAAGAGCGATTTTTAAATACAATAAAATAGAAAAATATAGTTTAAATATTACCTATAAATATAGCCCAATATGCCAAGAGCAATTTATCGTCCGTTAGAAAACGGCTTAAAGAATATGCTTATCATAAAAGGTTGATATTCAAGACTAAAACAAAATCATTATTAACTCAAGCAGAACTTTATACTGAACTTTTAGTAGTTTCAGAACGAGGTTCTCGAAATATAGAAGCGATGAGTGCTAATCTTTCGTCCAACGATTATCATAGAATTCAACATTTTATAAGTGAATCTCCTTGGAGTGCCCGCGAATTGATAAATTCCGTTGCATTAGATGTAAATGAGCTTTTTAAAACTAATAAATCAGTTGGTTTACTTATAGATGAATCTTCTGAAGAAAAAAAAGGCGACTGTTCTGTAGGTGTTGCACACCAATATTGTGGCAATTTGGGTAAATTAGCTAATTGTCAGGTAGCGGTATTTGCTACATTGTGTTCTGAGGAGCACTTTTCTATCATAGATGCGGAATTATATTTGCCAGAATCATGGATAAATGACACTGAAAGAAGAGAAAAGGCTGGTGTTCCTGAAAATATTGAGTACAAAAAGAAAGCAGAAATTGCATTAGAAATTATTAAACGTATAAAAGATGCAGGAGTACGTTTTGATTATGTAGCGGCAGATAGTTTGTATGGCCACGATTCTGACTTTAGAGCAGGTTTAGACGAACTAGAAATACTTTACATCGTTGACACACATAAAGATACTAAAATATACAAAGAAGAATTCAAGCTAGAAGTACCTCTTAAAAAGCCAGGAACAAGAGGGAAAACACCTTCAATTGAAAGACCAAATAAACAGTCCTTAAGAGTTGATAAATATGTTGAAGAACTAACAGCATCTGATTGGGAAAAAGTCACATTACGAAATGGTTCTAAAGGCGCATTAATTAGTCAAGTTCATGGAAAAGAGATTTATATTGAAGAAAATGGCGTTTGTAAAAAACGTATATTAGTAATTAGAAAGACCAAGGAACATAAAAGTGAAAGAATTCACTACATTATCTCAAATCAAAGTCTTGACAAGTTCACCGTAGCTAAACTAGCAGAATACCAATGTACGAGATTTTATATCGAACAATCCTTTAGAGAGGTTAAGCAAAATATTGGCATGTGTGAATACCAAGTGAGAGGATGGTTAGCATGGAATCATCATATTGCTTTAAGTATTATGGCTTTAGCATTCTTTACAATGGAAAAAATAAACAATAAAACCAAAATGCCTCTTTTGTCATATCGAGATATAAGAGATATGATTATCGCCAACTATCTTGAAGAAATAGAACCGTTACCTGTAGAAGAAAAAATAGCAAGAAGGCATCAAAAACGACAAAAAGATATCAATAGGCATTATGAAAATCAAGAATAACCTAATCTGTTAAAGTAGAATTAGACTATTTAATATATGTGTTTGGTATAATTTAAAATTAAAATTCATTTTTTTTTGCTTTTGAGTTTTTCAGAAAGCCCATCTTAATCCTACTTATTGATACCTTGTACTCATTATCATTTAAAAATCACCTTCAGATGTATTTATTTTTCTTAATTTTGAAAAAAAATAAAGAATGAATTTCAACAAAAATACCTTCCTGCACGAAAACAAAACTTTTGAAAAAATTGATTTTGCCAACCAGGTAACTCAAAACAAAGAGTTTGAACAATGTACATTCAAGCATTGTGACTTTTCACAGCGTGTTTTGGCCAACAATGTATTCAGTGATTGTAGTTTTGTAAACTGTAATTTGTCGAATGTAAATTTCAACAATGCTTCATTAAAAAATGTAGCCTTTAAAGACTGTAAACTGCTTGGAATTATTTTCAGTGAAGTGAAAGACTTTTTATTTAACATCCATCTAGAAAACTGTAATGCTGACTTTGCTTCTTTTGCCAATAAAAAAATGAGCAAAACCAAATTTATCAATACCTCTTTGAAAGATGTAAATTTTGCGGGTTCGGTTTTAAACAATGCCTTATTCGACAATTGTAATTTAGAAAATGCCTTATTCAACAAAACCAATTTAAAGGAAGCAAACCTTGAAACTTCCTACAATTACATCATCGATCCAGAATTGAACGACATCAAAAAATGCCGTTTTTCTTTAAATGGTTTGATGGGTTTGTTGGCTAAATATGATATTGTGGTGTAAACATCAAACTTAATTTCCCCAAAGTTGCTTTACTTTATACTTTTTAAAAGTCTTATCTTTAGTAATTAAAACAAGTTTTTCAGATAATGCTTGAGAAATAATTATTCTATCAAAAGGGTCTTTATGATCAAATTTCAGATTTAATTGTGTTATTAAATGTTGTTCATTAATAGGTATAATCTCAATTTGATTCCTTTCTGCAAAACGAAATAATTCTGACAATGTAAGTTCAGATTTAAATTTTCCTAATTGAAGTTTTATTGTAATTTCCCAGAAACTTGCAATACTAATATAACAAACCTTATCAAAGTCTTTTATGATGTCTTTAACAGCAGGCGGAAGTTGCTTATCTCCAGCAACAAACCATAAAAAAGTATGTGTATCTAAAATGTATGCCATCACATGTATTCCTGAAACAATTCCAATGGTTCATCAAAATCATCCGATAACTTAATTTTACCCTTCGCAAAACCAAATTCACGAAATTTATTCTTTGTTTTTTTTACTTTTTTTGTTTTCAAAAAATCAACAAAATCAGCAACCTCTTGCCTAAGATTAATAGGTAAATTATTAATTTCTATTTGTAAAGCTGTGTTTGTCATATAGTAAATTTACATAATATTTAAAACATTCAAAAAATTTTTAACTCGAAAGTAAAGCTAAATTAACTAAGTTAGATTATATATATAATTAGTAAAAAATTAACAGTAATAAATATAAAGACCGATACCAATGAAATTATATTGCCTATTTTTTTCTTTAACTTAATTGATACAGTATCCTCAATAGACTTAATCCACCAAAAAGTGAAAGTACAATCTAAATTCACCTTATTCCCTCCTTTTTGCCAGTTTTGAATTCCTGGAATAAATCTAGTGTCATAAATTTCATTATAGGTGAACATATTCCAAATATACCTTATACCAGTTATAGGATTTAGAGAAATCCAGATTAATAACCCATCATTATTGTTAACAAAATCAGACATTAAACTCATGATAATACTTACAAAATATAAACGATGCTTTTAGAAAACCCTAAAGCGTCACATGGTACTTCATAGACAAACATTCAAACCACTCATAGGTTCTCGTTGTGTTTTGTGTTGAAATGGTGTTGTTTTTTACTTGTTCCAGGTACTTTTTAAACAGTTTAGGTCCTTCGTTCAAGGTGTTTTCGACCAACAATTTATCAGGAGTAATGCTACTTAAAATATACACTTTGTCTTTTGCTCTGGTGATGGCTACATTCAGGCGCTTTTCACCATTTTCAGCACTCAAACTTCCGAAATTCATTTGCAATTTTCCTTTTTCATCAGGAGCATAACCCACTGAAAAAATAATCACATCTCTTTCGTCACCCTGAATATTTTCAATATTTTTAACAATTAAACGTTCATCATTTTGAAGATAACCTGTCCCTACTCCTTCTTGTATCAGGCTGTAAATCAACTCTTGCTGGTGATAATTGAAAGTGACCACACCAATAGATTTACCAGGTTGACTCATTTGAATTTCTTTGATCAAATGAATGACTTCTTGTGCTTCCAACTGGTTGGTCCTATTTTTCCATACCGCATTTGCTATAAACCTGAACTCAATTGGATTAATCGCCTCATTTTGAATTCCTTTGTTGGCAAATATCAATGCATTGTGGTAAAAATGCTCGTTCGAAAATGCAATCAATGCGGGGTGGTTACTCCTATAATGCTGTTTCAAAAGCAAAGATTTAAAATACCGTCCACACAAATCCAGTAATGAATCGTAGCCCAATTCGGGCGTATCATCATCTTCCTCTTCAGACCAACGTACTTTATACAAATCATTAGGACTAAGCTGTTGACTATCACCGGTAACTACAATTTGTTTGGCCCTGTATATTGCTGGAATTCCCTTTTCTGCAAAACATTGTGAAGCTTCATCAAAAATCACCAAATCAAAATATTGTTCCATTGGAAAAACGGCTGAAACAGTTTCAGGGGAAGCCAGCCAACAAGGTAAAATTTTAAAAATATCCTCAGAAAGCGAAGCAATCAGTTTCCTTACCGGCCATATTTTTTTTCTTTTGGTAACCTGGTGCAATAAATCACGGTAAGTAACACGGTTCGATAACCTATTGTATTCAACGTGTTTATGTATATTTTCTTGAAGTCTAAGTTGCAATACTTGTTTGCTTAAAACCGTTTTAGTGGCTACAAGTTGTTTCAATTCCGTACTCAATAAATTGAACCTGTCGGAGTGGTATAATTTAAGTAACGGATACTGCAATTCTAAAGCTTCTTTCCAGGCAATGGCAAAACTATTGTGTAATAAAGGATTGATTTCTGACGTGTTGGTTTCATGGTTCAAAAACAAATAAGCCAATGCAATTTCACTCACCTTAAACGTAGCCAACAAATCATCAAAGGCTTGATAAGTATCAAAATGAGTTACAATTGCACTTTCAATTTCAGCTGTATCTTCCTGATTTATAGTAATTAAAAACTCTAATTGTTCATCTGACAAATACTCCCTATATTTTGTGTACAATTGTTCCCACGAAAGGGCATTGGCCAATAAACTGTCAATATTTGCATGGGTTTGTACTAAGGTCTCTCCTAGTATTGCCTCTGAAATGATGGTCTCTTTGAGGGCTTGCTTCAATTCA
>CALPQG020000052.1 GCA_943325655.2 Bifidobacterium breve
AAGCTCAATGGCTTGAGCAGTATGTTTGACTAAACTGTCGGCAAGGTTAAGTTCCGCATCAATAGAAATGGCTTGTTGCCAGATTTTGTAAATGCCACTATTGAGTTTGATGGCCCGTAAATATTCATTTAAACTTTCTTTTTTGCGGTCATTGATCAACAGCATGTCGGCCAGTACTGCGACAGCTTTTGCATCATCAGGATGAATTTTGGCTGTAATTTCAGCAAGTTTTAAACTTGTTTTTTTGGTGTCATTGTCAGTGCCACTGTTTACCAGATCAACTATAATATTGATTTTGTCATCGCTTGCTAACCTCAAGTTATTAAATGCCAATTCAAGTTCCTGGTCTGCTTTGACTTTGTCTCCTTTTGCCTTGTACAAATCAACCAATAGCAGCATGGCTAATGGCTCGTCTTTGTCGTTTTCGATGACAGCGTTCAGCAATAGTTCGGCTTCGGCAATTTTATCGTTGTTGAGTAATATTTCTGCCAGTTCAAGTTTGTACCTGTTTTCTGTTGGAAAGGCTGCAATGAGTTTGTTTCCTTCTTCAATTACTTTGTCCAGCTTGTTTATTTTCAAATAAAGCTGTTGTTTTTGCATGGTCATTTCTTCCGAAATCCCATAAACGGTTTCCGCTTTGTCTAGGGTGTTGATGGCTTCCTGCATTTTATTGCTGTAAGCGTACAAAGCAGCCAGGTCGAAATAAAATTCGTTGGAATGATGGTCTGTTTTTAAAAGTCTTTCAAGTACTTCAATGGCCTCAGGAAAAAGTTTTTTACTTTCGTATAGTTCGGCCAAAAGCACATAATAGTATTTATTATGAGGATCTAAGGCTAAGGCATTTTTTGAAAAACTAATGGCTTGGGTAGTGTTGCCTAATTTGGCCAGACATTCGGCTATTTTAAAATTTACCGCAGCACTTTTGGGCTGCATGGTCAACGTTTTTTCGAAAAGTGGTAATGCTTTGTTGTAATTTTCTAAGCTGAATTCTTTGTTGGCATCAATAAAATAGCCCTCTGCCTCCAGGCGATGCTCAATACTTTCTGTATTCTTTTTTTTGCCCCATTTAAAAAAGTTTTGGGCGCCCATATCATGGGCACCCAAAAACAAGAAGCTGTACAAAACTATTGCTATGAAGCGAAAATAGATGTTCATATTGATTTATGCTTTGAAAACATTGTAGTCGCCTACACTTAGGTCGACTGATGAGCCCTCAAAAGTAGCGAAATTACCTAACATTGAGTTGGTAATGTTTGCATTTTTTAGGCTTGCGTTCTCTTGAACAATACTGTTGCTAATAATTGTTCCTTCAACTACTGTTTTATTTCCGATAGAAACGTGAGGGCCTACTACAGAATTCTTTATTACTACACCTTCACCGATATATACAGGGTGAATAAGTACTGAATTTTCTAATTTGGCTGATGCCGCTACCAAAGGCGTATCTTTGATATATTCCAAATAACGTTGGTTGGTGTTGACCGTTGAATCTTTGTTACCACAATCTAACCATTCAGTCACTTTACCTGGTGTAAAGTTTAAGCCTTTGTTTTTCATGTTTTCAAGGGCATTGGTGATTTGGTATTCCCCTTTGTCTTTGATATCATTGTCTAACAAATACTTGATTTCTTTTCTCAGGTTTGCGCCATCTTTGAAATAATAAATTCCGATAATGGCCAGGTCAGAAACGAAAGTTTCTGGTTTTTCAACGAAGTCGGTAATGGTTCCTGCAGCATCTAATTTCACCACTCCAAAAGGACGAGGATCTTCTACGCTTTGTACCCAAATAATTCCTTCCTGATTGGTATCCAGTTTGAAATCGGCTTTGAAAAGCGTGTCAGCAAATGCCACCACTACTTTATCATCCATTGATTTCTCGGCACAATAAATTGCATGTGCTGTTCCTAATGCTTCTTCTTGGTAATAAATGGTTCCTTTTGCGCCAACAGATGCAGCAATCTTGATTAATGTTGCTTCAACTTCTTTACCAAAATTACCAATGATAAAAGCTACTTCCTCTATTGGCTCACCACAAACTTTGGCAATGTCTTCTACCAAACGTTGTACAATTGGTTTTCCAGCAATAGGTACTAAAGGTTTAGGAACAGTAAGGGTGTGCGGGCGCATACGTTTGCCCATACCTGCCATAGGAACAATAATTCTCATGTTTTGATTGGTTTGATTGAATTATAATTTTGATACTTTTTTTTATGAAAGAGTTTATGAAAGAAAGTTGAAAATACTCAACATTCAACATTAAAAACTCAACACTATTTACCGGTGCTTCCAAAGCCACCTTCTCCTCTTACAGTTTCTCCAATTTGAGTTGCTAATTGAAAGGAAATACGGGCATGCGCAGCAATTACCATTTGGGCAATTCTCTCACCGTCGGTTATTACGAAATCCTCTTCTGAAAGGTTGACAAGGAGTACTTTTATTTCTCCCCTGTAGTCTGCATCTATTGTTCCCGGACTGTTTAAAACAGTGATTCCGTGTTTAAAGGCAAGTCCGCTTCTGGGTCTGATTTGGGCTTCGTATCCTGCTGGAATTTCCATGAACAATCCGGTTGGGATAAGTTTTCTTTCTAATGATTTGAGGGTAATATTTTCAGTGATATTGGCAGTCAAATCCATCCCTGCAGCCAAAGCGGTTTGGTATTCAGGAAGTTGGTGCTTAGAATTGTTAATTACCTTTACTATCATTTTAGTTTTTTAAATTCTTTCTCGAAAAAGCATATTTTTTATTAAAAAACCAAATTGAAATTACGCTCTTTAGTATTATTGCTGGATATTACTTTTTCTTTCTTTAAGATAGACCAATACAACAAAGGGCAATAAAAATAGATTGGCTACAAAAAAGCCTAACCATTGATCTTGAATCACTACATATTTTTGAAGGGTTACCAGTAAAACGGCTACGCCAATATACAGCAGTGCATTTCCAATTTTGTAAGGAACAGGGAAATATTTATTCCCAAAATAATAACTCAATGCTGCAATGCTGGCATAACAAATCAAAGTAGCATAGGCCGCTCCCATATAGCCCATGATGGGAATTAAAGTAAAATTGAATACCAAGGTGATTCCTGCTCCCACAAAAGTTAGGGTGGTACCGAAATAGGTTTTGTCGGTCAGTTTGTACCAAACCGATAAGTTGTAATATACCCCAAGAAACAGGTTGGCAAGTAACAAAACTGGGACTACTCCCAAGCCTGTTCTGTAAGATGCTTGTCTAAGAATGAATTGTAGAGAATCTAAATTGAGACATATAAACAAGAATATAAAAGCACAAACTATCACAAACCAATGCATGACCCTCGCATACAAATCAGGCGCATTTTTATCCTGAGACCTCGCAAAAAAGAAGGGTTCAGAAGCATACCGAAATGCCTGTATCGCGAGCGACATAAAGATGGACAGCTTATAACAAGCCCCATAAATACCCACCGCTGCCAAGGTTGAAATGCCTGGATAATAGTTTTCTGGCAACAATTGTTTCAGTAATATCCTGTCCAATACTTCATTCACCATTCCGGCCAAACCCATAAACAACAATGGGTAAGCATATTGCAACATGGGTTTCAGGATATGGAGATCTAACTTAAACCTGAACACCAAAAATGATTGGTATAAAATTGGAATCAGCATCGCATTGGCTATTAAATTGGCCAAAAACACATAACCCACATCTGGTTTTCCGAAATAGGAATCAGGATAATGGTCAGGAATGTACACCAACAATACGAAATTGAGACTGATGTTCAATATGATATTGGATAATTTTGCTCCAGCAAAATAAGCCGCTTTTCCTTCTAACCTTAACCTTGCAAAAGGAATGGCCACAATGGCGTCGATGGCCAGGATGGCTGCAATCCAGGAAATCAAATAGGCTTGGTTGGAATAGTGCAAGGCATCGGCGATGGGTTGCGCAAAAATCAGCAGTAAAGCTCCTAGCAATACGCTTGAGGCCAAAATCGCACTTAAGGAAACGTTGTAAATGGTATCTTTTTGAAGGCTGTCTTTGGTGGAAAACCTGAAATATGTGGTTTCCATGCCGTAGGTAAAAACTACATTTAGAAAGGCAATATAGGCATACAATTCTGTGACAATTCCGAAGGCTTCGGGAGCAAAAATTTTGGTATAAAAAGGGACCAATAAATAATTCAAAGCCCTGCCCACCATGCTGCTTAAGCCATACAAGGCAGTTTCGGAAAGTAGTTTTTTGAACATGGCTGTTTTGGTAATTTATAACCACAAATATAGTTATGCGATTGGATATGTAAATAAGGCGGAGGATTTTCTTTTGAGCGCTATTCGACTTTCACCCGATAAGCCCCCAAAAGGCATTGAATTGCAAATTCGAAAGAGTAGAGTTATTTGTGCTTGATACTTTGTACCTAATACCTAATACTTTGTACGAATCCGTATCGCAAGAATTCCAATCCGAATAGTAAAGTGTCAGATTAAAAATCCTTCGATAGGGCTTCCGAATTGCAAATTCGGAAGAGCAGAATAGGGCTTCCGAATTGCAAATTCGGAAGAGCAGACTTCCGAATTGCAAATTCGGAAGAGCAGAATTGCAAATTCGGAAGAGCAGAAGAGCAGAATACGAACAGGTATTTAAATCGCTTTTTGAGGAAAGTTCCTTTCATCAAAAAATAATGGACACTTTATCAAAAGGGAATAAAAAAGGCATTACAAGGGATGAAATTATTGAAGCATTAAGTATCTCCTCTGGGGGAAGGTTTTCTGATGCCTTAGAGGAACTCATGCAATCAGGATTTGTAATAAAATATGATGCCTACCGAGATGATAAAAAAACAACACTTTATCGCATATACGATGAATATTGTTTGTTTTATCTTCAATTTATGGTACCCTTTAAGGGATCAAAATGGACACAAATATTTCAGAAACCAGCATATACAACTTGGTGTGGTTACGCATTCGAAACTATATGCTTAAAACACGCTATTCAGATAAAAAAAGGTTTAAAATGTGATCAAATTCAATCCAAAAACTTCAGTTGGAACAACAATAACGCTCAAGTTGATTTGGTGATTGATTGAGATGACGATGTGATAAACCTTTGTGAAATTAAGTTTTATAACCAAGAGTTTTCAATAGACCAAGAATATTTTGATATACTAAGAAATAAAGAAAACCAATATCGAACCGCAACTAAAACCAACAAAAGTATTTATACTGCCATGGTTACCACGTGGGGCGTAAAAGCAAATCAATACAGTAAAGCAATTGTTGCTAATGCCCTTACCATGCATTGCCTTTTTGAATCAAATTAAAAATTTCCTTTTCAAAATATGAGTAAAAAAATCTTTCATTTATCAATAATAGTATTTCAATTTTGTAAAGTGAGTCCAACTGCCAAGGGTTAAATACACAAAAAATTTGGTGTCTGTCCCTCAAATTCCGATTATTATTTTAAACATACTATAAGCCAATAGTTTAAAATCATTTTAAGCTGGTTTATTTTTCTGCTAGATTATTCTGTTTTTAATGCTACAATTAATGGTTATTGTAGCAGGAAAATATTAATTTTATAGCAATAAAATAGATATGAGAGAAAAATACCAATCTAAGATTATTGATTTAATTCACGAGCGTGGGGCTTTATCAGCTTCGGAATTATACAACTTGTTTGATTTAGGCGAAAGTACTGTTAGAAAGTACTTAAAGGAACTTGTTGATGAAAATAAACTTCAGGTTACCGGGGCTGGGAGATCTACAAAGTATTTAATTTCTGCTACGTTTGAACTGTTAGCATCTATCAATCTTGATGATTACTATCAGAAAGAAATGGACGATAGAAATGCCAAGAGCTCCTATGATTTTAATTTGCTTAGGGATGTTCTTCAAAAAGCTTCGTTATTTACAGAAAAGGAACAACAAAAATTAAACAAAATCCAAGACAGGTATTTAAAAAGTATTCAATCGGTTGAAAAGGGTATTTACAAAAAAAGATTAGAGGTGCTAGCGATTGATTTGATTTGGAAGTCTTCGGAAATAGAAGGAAACACTTATTCTTTGTTGGAAACAGAGGCTTTGATTAAACAACAGGAATTAGCAAAAGGAAAATCCAAGGAGGACGCTACCATGCTTTTAAATCATAAAAAAGCGCTAGATTTTATTACTGACGATTTGGATTATTTAAAACCATTAACCGTAAACAAAATTATTGATATTCACACGCTATTGATAGGTGGTTTAGGCGTGAGTAATACTATTAGAAGAAGAGCGGTAGCAATAACAGGTACAAACTACCGTCCTCTTTCTATTGAAACTCAAATTAAAGAAGAGCTCGAGGGAATTGTTAAGTTGGTTAATAGTAAGAAGAATATTTTTGAAAAAGGGCTTTTACTACTTTGTTTACTATCCTACTTACAAGCTTTTGAGGATGGTAATAAACGAACTGCCAGAATAATGAGCAATGCTGTTTTAATGAGCCATAATTATTGTCCGCTAAGTTTTAGAACCGTATCTGCTGTGGATTACAAAAAAGCAATGCTGTTATTTTACGAGCAAAACAATATTTCAGCAATGAAGGAAATATTCATCCATCAATATGAGTTTGCTGTTAAGCAATATTTTGATTTGTAATACCAATTAAATATAAAGTTATAGAGAATTTGTAAACTCAAGATCGTCCCCGATTAATTAGTCCCCGAATAATTATAATATTTATTTGTTAAACAAAAAATCACGGATATGTATATGCTTAACACCTTTATAATCGGTGGTAAATTCATCTGCAGAAACCACTATTTTTTCATAGTTATCTTCAATCTTCAATAAGTTTCCAAATTCTCTTTCTCTAACTTTTTCATCGGGTAACTGATAGGCAACTTGTATATATTTGGTTTCATTGCCTTTTTGAGCCACAAAATCAATTTCTCTATCCTGATGTTTTCCTACAAACACTTTGTAGTCCTGATATATTAATTGATTATACACCAAATTTTCAAATACGCTACCAATTTGTGCTCCTGTAAAAGGAATAATGGAATGTTTTAAACCTAAATCGGTAAAAAAGTATTTATCGTTTATTTCAAATCTTTTTTTACCAATAATATCTATACGTTCTACCTTATTTATAAAAAACGAACTACTTAGGTATTTTAAATAATTCATAACTGTATTTACTGATAAATGAACCCTTTGTGATTTCAAAAAATCGCTAATTTTATTAGAAGAAACATAGCTGCCTAAATTATCCGATAGGTATTCAACCAAACGATCTAAAAAATCAACATCTCTAATACTATACCTAGTTACAATATCTTTCAATATAATAGTGTTGTAAATACTTTTTAAATAACCGTAAACAACCTCATCGTTTAAGGGTAAATGGACTAAATAAGGTAACCCACCGTATCGTATGTATTTATTTAATGTGTCGGTATTGTTGGGTAGTTTATGCAATTCAATAAATTCTGTGTACGTCAAACTATTGATATGAAACTCAATATACCTTCCCGAAAGATGCGTAGCTAAATCACCCGACAACATATTGGCATTACTTCCCGTGCAATAAATATCTACCCCCTTCACCAACAATTGCCTTAAAGCAATTTCAAATTCACTTATCTCCTGTATTTCATCTATAAATACATAATTGGATTGTTTAGGTTTTAATTGCGTTTCAACATATTCAAACAAATCGTCTGCATTTTTAATTTGTTTAAATTCATGTTGTTCCTTATTGATATAAATAGTATTTGCTTTTTTATCAAGCTGTTGCACCAAATGCTCTATTTGTTTCAACAAAATTGTTTTACCTACTCGCCTTTGCCCAGTAAGTACCTTTATCATTTCTTTACCTATATAAGGTTCTACTTTTTTTAAGTAGGAATTTCGCACAAACATACTATCCATAGTGAAATATTTTAGTAAAAATAACACATATTTTCATTATACTGAAAACAATATTTACTTTTGTTAGCTAAATTTAATTATTTCAATCATCAGCTGTGGTAAAATTCAATTTAAAATTGCCTTTTTCGTCAATTTTAGTGTTTGCAATAGCATAGTTTTGCAAACCATTAAAGCCTTGAAGGGTTATTTCTTGGTTTGCCATTGACTTACAATTACCTGTAATGCTTTGTGCAAACAAATTTGTGCTACAAACCCCAAAAGCCAGAAAGATGAATAAGTTATATTTCATTATTAATTTTGTTAAACGAGCATTATTACCCACACCTGACAGGTTTTAAAAACCTGTTAGGTGTGGGGGCTTAGCTTGTACTCTTTATTTAGCAACTTTGGTGTAAGGCGAAACACCTGCCACAACAAATAAAAACGGCAAGATGCTTTTTTCATAACAGTCACTAGGCTGGAGCCTAGCGACTGCGGGATATTAGTGACTTCAATTGAATAAGTTGTTAAAAAAATTATAATTTTTACGAAAAATTCTATTGTTTGAAAATCTTTTTAGAAACCTTCACACCTACTTCATTTTCGATATTCACCAAATATAATCCTTTAGACAAGGTTTCTGTTGAGATGTAAATCGTATTATTCCCAGTGCTTACATGATGGTTTTGGTTATACATTACACTACCTTCACTTGATATCACACTTACGGCAAGCTTATCATTTTTAACAGAGGGATATTCAACATATACATAGTCATTTGATGGATTTGGATAAATTTTATATGCATTATTTTCTAATTGCTCACCCACCCCAGTCGTTATGTTATTATTAATATATAATGAGGTTGTTAGCTGGCCAGCTATAAGAATATCTATTTTATTATCCCCATTAAAATCTGCCACTACTGACCTCGTATAAGCCATATATTTTAAAGGCGTTCCTTTAGAAAATTGATTCAATCCTAAATTTTCATAAACCCGAGCCGAGTCTGAAATTCCAGTTCCTGAGAATCCAGTAATAAGTACATCATTATCGCCATCATTATCAAAATCAGCTAATTTCACATCTCCAGTCACAAGATTATTAAACTGAGCATTTGATTTTATATAAACTCCTAAACCATTGTTTAAGTACAAATTAACAGATTTATGATTCATACCTGTCACAATAATTAAATCGAGATCTCCGTCTTTGTCTGAGTCTCCCACTTCTATGTCTCCCATGTCATTCCCTTCAGGTATAGTATTTGAAGAAAGAGTATAATCTCCAAGTCCATTATTCAAATACAAATTGGTAAATGATGTATTATTACTTGTAGTTCCTGAAAGAAAAAAATCTAAATCTTTATCATTATCACAATCTAAAAAAGCAACTTTCCCTGAATATTTAAGTGCAGGTAAATTGGCTGTAGTTTTTAAAACAAATTGAGCCGAACCCTCATTTTTATAAAGTTGTACAAAAGGATTTGAATTACGATAACCAGTGATAATGATATCCAAATCTTTGTCATTGTCAATATCACCAAACTCAAAGTCGCCATCAGTACAAATGGGCAAACCATGATTTATTTTTTGAGTAAAATTACCATTACCATCATTCAGATAAAGTAAAGCATAATCCATTGGTCGCCAATCACGCCCTACATAAAACAAATCCAAATCGCCATCGCCATCTAAGTCGGCAAAATCAGCATGTGCCAAATCAAGACCAACAAAGGATGTATTAGTTTTTCTGGTAAAATTTCCATTACCGTCATTCAGGTAAAGAGCTGCATCGAAATTAGGCCTATTTCCTGAAATAAATACATCCACATCTCCATCTCCATCCACATCTCCTTCAGCTACAGTACCATTTCGAGTTGAAATATTAATAAAAGATTGATTCGATTTTGTGAAACTCAAATTCTGAGAAAAAGCTGTTGTAATAGCTCCAAATACAAGTACGCTTAATGTTATTTTTTTCATGGTTATTAATATTTAATATTTATACTATATTTACAAAATAATGTTTGGTTAAATGGCTTCAAGCCATTTAAGCGGCAAGATGCTTTTTTCATAAGCGTCACTCGGCTGTAGCTGAGCGACTAAGGGTACATATTTTATCTGAATCAGAATTTACATAATTTGCATAATTTGCAGAATAATAACATTCTCTTTCAAACATAAAATTCTGATAATTCTTTCATTCTGTAAATTCTGATTCAGACAATTACCCTACAGACTGTATCAAATCGCTACGCTAATCACCCTTCGACAAGCTCAGGGTAAAAAGTATCAATCCTTAAGGCAACGCACAGCGCTCCCGTCCGCCCGGTAGTTGGTGTACACGTTGGCATCGCTGCTATCGAAGTACAGGAGGCGAGAATTAGTACCGCTAACCGTACTGCACCAATAGTAGCCGCTGGTACCAACAACGTTGAGCGTACCATTGCTGCTGTAGCGGTCGCCCGACATGGGCAATTTAAGCGGAGAATTAATCGCGCCGGTTGCGTTGTTTTGTGCACTACCAGTTCCCCAAAAACCTGTACCTCCATTATTACGCTCGGCTTCCCACTCAGCTTCTATAGGTAAACGATACCCACTTGGGCAAGGATTGTTGGTACCACTTACCCCCTGCCATAAATTCACGTTCTGACCGCTGCGCCAGTCGTAAGGAGCAGTACCATTCGTTATAAAAAGTGCATTCCCAGGAGTATCCGAAGAGGATAATGTTTCGGTAGTACCATTTACAGCTGTGACTGTAGTAGCACTAGTCCAAGTGATAAGTTGATGCCCATCAGCACCACGTCCCCATTGGAACAAATCACCATAAGCAAGG
>CALPQG020000053.1 GCA_943325655.2 Bifidobacterium breve
ACGACCTAAGAACCATAGCAATGGTTTACCTAAATCATTTGAATGATTTTGTGATTGTGCGAAGTTATGAAGCATTTGTGGCTTATATTCAGACCCATGGCTTGCCAAAATTGATAAGTTTTGATAACGATTTGGGAGAAGACGAAAATGGAAATCTTCTCCCTGATGGTTATGCTTGTGCAAAATGGTTGGTGTATGAATCAGGTTTAGATTTGAAATCCCTGAAATTTAATGTTCACTCTGCCAATCCGGTAGCTAGGGTTCAAATTGAAAGTTTATTGAATAATTATTTGAAATTTTTACATCAAAACCATTAGCGAATTAATTTTGCTGGATTTTTAATTTTTTAAAACAAGCCTCCCCCAATAATCAATCTGAAAAAGGCAATAACCAAAGCTACTATACTCATGTACATGCCTCCTTTGGTAGAGGACAAAGCACCTAAGATTGTACCGATAATTGCAAATAAGATTACACCCCAATTTGCCCATCCTAAGAAAGGAAACAAACAAATAGTTGCGAAAATAAGCGTAATGACGCCCCAAATTTTTGAAATAACACTTAGCATTTTTATATGGTTTAAAGATTAATAATATATCAAAAGTATAATGGAGTTAAGCCAAAACATGTCATCTAAAAAATATATTTTTAAAATTTTACCTAAGACATATTTTGGCATAGGTATAGTCTATATTTGTTGAATAAATATTAAAAACCTTAAAAATGGCAAAAATAGATTCAATTAAGCGATACAATTTTATTATTGAAGGATTAAGAACCAAACCTCTTTCATATAATGAAATCATCAATTCATTATCGAGAAGTACTGAATTAGATGATTATAAAACCATTGTTTCTAAACGTACTTTCAGTAGGGATTTAGATGATATTAGGTTAGTTTTTGGAGTTGATATACAGTATGATACAAAAATTAAGAAATATTTTATAAGCGATGCTGGTCAACCAGGTTTTAATAACAGACTTTTGGAAGCGTTCGACACTATTAATACTGTAAGGGTAACTGATAAAATGACGAGTTGTTTGCTCTTTGAAGACCGCAAGCCACTTGGCACAGAAAATATGAATGGCTTTATTCATGCCATCAAAAATAATTTAACAATCAAGTTTGCTTATCAAAAATATTGGGAAAATACTGAAAGCCAAAGATTAGTGCAGCCATATATTTTAAAAGAATTTAAAAACCGTTGGTATATTTTAGCCAAAGATTGTAATGATCAAACCATTAAAAGCTTTGCTATTGATAGAATTTCGAATTTTGAAATTACTAACAAGGTATTTGAAAAGGATAATAATTACGATGCTACATTGGCGTTTCAGCATAGTTTTGGAATAATTAGTCCCAATGGCCAGTTGCCCCAAAACATTGTATTGTCTTTTATACCTAATCAAGGCAAATACATAAAATCATTGCCTTTACATCATTCTCAAAAAACAATTGTAGATAACGAAAATGAAGTTCGAATTTCTTTAAAACTGTGTATTACACATGATTTTTTGATGGAAGTATTGTCTCATGGAGAATCGGTTAAAGTGATTGAACCTCAGTTATTAATCAATAAAATCAAAAGTGTTTATCAAGAAGCATTGAATCAATACAAATGAAAAGGCCAACAAAAATAGAAACTGAAGCCTTTTATTATTTTTTGACCCAACAAAGCAAAGGTGTGTTATATAAAGACACCATAGCAGAAATGAAATCCAAAGGGACATTAAAACACCTTAATGCTAGACATGATAAAGTTGTTGATTCATTTAAATTCACCAAAAATAATGTTCAAAAACTTTCACAATTAAACGATACACTTAGGGAAAAGGAGCAATATTTAATTGATGAATTTAAAAAATTGCAAACGCTTTTTATACATCAAGTAGATGCAAAAGATTATAGTTTTGAATTACAAATAGGTGTTTACATAGAGATTGAAGAAGAATATTATTATAGACTTGGTAATAAATGGGAATTTATAACACATTGCGATATTGATACTGATATCAATGATCGTTTGCTAAATAACAATAAAGACTACAAAGAGTTCTGTATGACAGAATATAATAATATAAGATTTTGCTATTCAATGCATTTGTTGACTGGTATGGGGCACTCTCCGTATGTCACTTTGCAAGATTTAGTAAATGCCAATTATATAGAAACCATTATAGATATCAAAAAAATCGAATATGTTCAAATTTAATAATGCTAACATGAATTTAAAAGACGAAAAAGTATTCATTGCCTATTTTGAGAATATGTTGTATCATGGCTATTCAAAACCTTTTAAATCTCTTAATTTGCTTGAAGATAGAGAGATAAGGTCGAGTAGTTCATTTGAGTTTAGTGGTTCTATTAAACTGTTTCAATGTATTCACAATAAGTTTTAAAAGAAGGTGATATTTTTTAATTTCTTCCTTAACTTATTAAAAGAAAACTTTTTTTAAATTTTTCTTCCAATGCAGTTAGAGTGCATTCTTAAGCTTTACTTTTGTAAGAAAACAACCATGATGAACACCAAAGCCATTACCCAAATCAAAGATTTTTTGAACAAACAATTAACCGTAGAAGCTTTAAAAGGCTTAATAATTGATGACTATGAGGAAGTGAAACAAGTTGACACTTCAGAAAGTCTGTCTAGCTTAACCAATACCTATATCAAAGATTGGCAAGCCCAAAAAGTTGAGTCTTCCTTTATTTATACAGGTTTTCCAACTTTAGACGCCTTAACAGGAGGTTTTTGCTTGGGCGATTTTATTGTGGTGGCAGCACGTCCTGGCATGGGTAAAACGCAATTGATGGTTGACCTTACGCTACGGTTTTCAAGAGCAGGGTTTCCGGTGCATTATTTCACTTTTGATTTATCTAAAAAAGGGCTCACCGATAGGTTTATAGCCTGTGAATCTGGTATTGCGCTACATCAGGTTATTCATCACCAATTAAACGAAGAAGAAGCCTCTAAAATATGGGCCTGCGACAAATCACTTTCCGAAACGCTTGTTGGCATCAGCGAGGATATACAACAATCCCTAACGGGTTTTATAGCGCTCTGTGTTGATTTGGTGACCAATAAAGGCATCAAGGTAATCGTGATTGATTACCTGCAATTGTTGTCCACTTTTAGGTTCAAAAACAATAGAGAGCAACAAATTGCATTGATCACGCGTGAGCTAAAAAAGATGGCCAGGGCGCACAAGGTATGCGTGATTGCAACTAGCCAATTGAGCCGAAGTGTGGAGACAAGAGGAGGGGATAAGCGCCCTATGCTTTCCGATTTGAGAGAAAGTGGTGCCATAGAACAAGATGCGGACAAAGTATTGTTTTTATATCGTCCTGAATACTACCAAATCACGGAAGATGAGTATGGCAATAGCACCATTGGACAAATGGAAGTGATGGTCGCTAAAAATAAAACGGGCATTACCAGTACAGCTAATTTGATGGTGAATGAGCATTTTACCTCATTCAGTGATGGTGGAGGCATTTATGACATTACTTTGCCAGCCGATAGGCTAAGCGAAATTTAAAAAATAGGCCGTTGCTTAAGTTATGAGTCATTGTTAATCGACTTGAGGTTGTGTTCCTGCAACCCGTCTCCCAATGGAGATAAATTATTTGATTTTGAGCAGTTTCGCTTCGCTACACTACTCCAAATCAAGTACATAATTGATGATAATTGGCAACGGCCTTATTTTAGTAAATATTGACAACAAACATTTTTGTTGTAGACCATAAGCCACTATTTTACCTTTATCTACCATGAAAAACACACCTAAAACTATTGGTGCAAAGGCTAAAACGCTTTTAGGCTTTCACGCTTTTGCGGATGTTATTAAATATTTGCAACTCCCTGTGGCCACATTTCAACAGCAAATTAACCATCCCGATTATTGTGCTTTTAAAATCCCAAAGAAAAAGGGTGGATTTAGGGAAATTTTTGCGCCCAATATTGAATTGAAATTTATTCAAACCTTGTTGAATGAATTGTTTCAGGCTTACTATTATACCATTAAACCATCAGTAGTGAATGGCTTCGTTATTAACCCTTTAAGGGATGCGCCTTCCTGTAATATATTAGCCAATGCCAGTCCTCATGTAGGTAAAAAATATGTCTTGAATTTAGATTTAAAAGATTTTTTCCCTTCTATATCAGCCAAGCGAATACAGGATTTATTGCTGTCGCCTGTTTTTAACTATGAGCAACACTTGGCAACAGCCATGACTTTGTTGTTGACTTATAAAGGGCAATTGCCAATTGGGGCACCAAGTTCGCCTGTAATGTCTAATTTTATTTGTTTGCCGCTAGATGAGGCCTTGATGGCTTTTGCCCATGAAAACCAATTGGTATATACCCGGTATGCCGATGATTTAACCTTTTCATCGGATAGTTTGATACATGAAACACAAATTGAGGCCTTGATAAAACGCATTCAGGACAATGATTTTCAGGTGAATTTTAAAAAAGTAAGGTTGGCTTCATCGGGTTCAAAACAAACCGTTACAGGACTTACCGTGAATGAGAAGCCCAATGTTGACCGAAAACTGTTGAAGAAAATTCGGGCGATGCTACATGATTTAAGCACCCATGGTTTGTTAAAAGCGAGTACGCATCATTTCAAAGCCAAGCAATCGGTTTCAGAAGGTTCTCAGCACAAGTTTTTGAATAGGCTAGAAGGGTATATCAATTTTGTAGGGCAAATTAGGGGTAAAGAGGATGCGTTGTACCACCGGTATATGACAGATTTTAGAACACAGGTAGTATTGATGAGGTCAATAATATGAATAATATACTTGAATTATTGGTATATAATCTATTGAATAAAAGTAGTTTATATGTAAGTAGTTTCATGATTACTACCACTGAAAGTTCCTTTATCTTTAGAAACGTAAAGTTTTTTTTGATACCGGAAGTTTTGATCAAAGACAAAGAAGAAATTGGTTTAATAAGGGTGTATACCTACTATGCAGAGGCCATAAATGGCAGCCATCTTAACCTGCTTAAGCATTTTGAAGTGAGGGTGTTTGCAGGCGAAACCATCAAGATGAAGAACCACGAAAACTACAGCAACTCTCTCAAAACGCCTCGGGTTGACGAAAATGGCTACATCACTTGTGAGGCTTCTCAATTTCCATCTGAGTTTTTTAAACAGCTCGAGACCATGTTGATCAAACAGCAAATTCCTTTGGAGGTGTATAGGGGGAAAGAATAATAGGTGGCTAAGACATGGTTTTGTAATTGCAATAGCGATTTAAAACGTAACATATAGCTTTGTTAGGCCTCATGGTAGGGCAACAAAGAAAAAATTAAACGGACAACCAAAGAAATGAAATATGGCAATTTGGAAAACATACAGAATAGCGGACATTATCACCGAAATTTCGGACGAGAAATTTGTGTTACCCGTAATTCAACGACCTCTTGTTTGGACAGAAGACAAAATGGAATTACTTTTTGACACACTGCTTAAAGGCGACAGTTTTGGCGGTGTAATGGTTATTGAAGAGGAGAAGGACACTAAACCATTATTTAATTACAGACCGTTCACAAAAGATGGCGATATAATCGCTTCAAGACAAGTTGACAAACTTACTCAACTTCAAAATTTTGTAATTGACGGACAGCAACGACTTCAATCATTTTTCATTGGCTTAAAGGGTAGCATCAATGGCAAGGTGCTGTATTTTGACTTATACAGCGACTTCCATACGGAGTTTGAATTTAAGTTTGAAAATGACACCCTTAAATTGCCAAAGCAATCCAAAGACAACGCTGACAGAGCAATACCAGCACATCATTGGTATTTGGCAAGTGGACTTTTGAAAAGACTGAAAGACACAAACGATGAAGACCAAGTAGCATCAGAAATTATTTCGGCTCAATCAATTACAGACGACACAAAGAAAACTCACATCACCCAAAATGTAAAAGCATTTTACAAGAATATATTTATAGCGGAAACCCTTGGAATATCAAAAGTTGTAATCAATAAATCACCTAACGAAACAGCAAACAGACAAAGAATTGTTGAGCTATTTAGACGACTTAATGACGGTGGAACAAAGTTATCTTCCTTTGATTTAGTTGCATCAATCTTGAAAGGCTTTGCTTGGGAAATGGAAGGTTTTCTCAGAGAAACCGTAGAAAACTATGAAGCAATTGGATTATCACAGGACAACTTAATTAAGTTGGTTTTCATCCTTCAAGACAATCACAATAAAGAAATGGCATCAATTGATGGTGGAGATGCTGACTTTGCCATTAATAGTGCTGAGAGAATTAAATGCACTTTAAAAGCATTAAAGGATTTCTTAGTTCACGCTAAAATCTATGACTACTATAAAGACGGCAATCGTTCATTCATCCCTTTGTTTTTTATAGCTTACCACATTTATCACAAGCAAATTGACAACAATGCTGTTTCCTCCTATTTTGACAATTATGATGCAGGTAACGCAGATTTCCCAAAAATGAAAAAGTGGTTATTTCATTCATTGGTAAACGGAGTTTTTAGAAGTAAAGGTGCAGGTTGGATACCATACAAGACAGGTATCAAAATAATACTTGAAGAAATTAAAAAGCACAAAAACTCAGAATTTCCAATTGACAATCTTTTCCAAGTTTATACAAATCAACCAATCACATTTACAACATCCTACGAAACAACTAATTTAGACCAGTTGGACAGTTCTTTTGTTTATTATCTAATGTATGACCAAGCCAAAACAATCAGGACAAATGATATTGACCATATAATGCCAAAATCAATTTTGGAACGTTTCAAATACGACTGGGCAAAAATTAACAGCATAAAAAACTTTCAACTCATTGACTACAGAACAAACAGAGGAGTAAAAAATGGAAAAGAATTTGCAGTTTGGATTAACACTCCTCAATACGTAGCAAACAAAGCAGCATTTGTAAAACTTCACTTAATTCCAACAGACGAGACATTGTGGACAGAGGATAAATTTGAAGAATTTACAGAAAAACGAGCCGAACAAATATTGACAAAGCTGACAAAATACACCGCGTGAAAGAATAACGAAGGCATAACAGGCGGTTGGTAAAAAAGCAGGTTTTGTGCATAAATAATCTCGGTAGCTATCGGGATGTTACTTCTGATTTGATAGTGTTTGCAAAAAGTGTGGTACACTTGTGAGGCTCCTCAATTTCCATCTGAGTTTTTTAAACAGCTCGAGATCATGTTGTTAAAAAAGCAAATTCCTTTGGAGGTGTATAGGGGGAGAGAATAATAGGTGGCCTATGACATGGTTTTGTAATTGCAATAGCGATTTTAAACGTAACATATAGCTTTGTTAGGCCTCATGGTAGGCTGGCTTTGCACACATCCTATAGACAACTAAAAAATAGAATATGGCGATTTGGAAAACATACTAAGAAAAATGCTCGGCATATTTAAAAATTTAAATCGAATGCAGATAGAATGCATTTGTAGTGTTTAGTTTTATCTTAAATATGAAAATAACTGTATTATAAGTTCCACCGAAACAGAGCATTTTAAAGCTGACATTATACCTTTCACTTATCATATAATTTAAACCATGATCAACACTGCGTACTTATTATTGGCAATAGCAATACAGTTTATATTAAGTTGGATTTTGTATCAAGTGAATGGTAGGAAGTTTAAAAACCTTGAATTGAAGATTCACTTCCTAGAATTAAGTATGCTATCCTTATCATCTGATGAACATAATATGATTGGTAAGGCAAAACAGCCGAATAGTAGTGATGCGATTAAACAGGAGATGGAACAGTATGAAAGGTTAACTCCTCTACAGGCAATTGCCGAAGAAAAATTAATAGCTAAAGCAGCAAGACAGCAGCCTACGATTTTATTACCATTCCAAAAAACATTAGGAAGCAAAGAAGTTTCTCAAGCCATTAGCAATAATGAAATCCATTTGGTATGTACGGCAAGAAAAAATGGGGCAATTTGGAGAACAGCAATAAAGCATTTCAGTGAGCCCGACTATGTGTCGTCTTTAGAAAAATTGACTCAAATAAATACACAATGTAAGATTGATACCTTGTTTCCTTTATGCAACATTTCGATGTTGCCATTACGAGAATATAATGGCACAAATGCTATGCATGAACGGGACGCTTTTAAAAAGTACATTGGGGATTGTTTGAATTTGAATGAAACCAAGGTACGGTGCCCTGTGATGTTGTTTGTCTTCGACAAACAAGCAGATTTTAATTATCTACTGGCTAAAGACGTATTGGCAGAAATTTTAGTACAGGAAACGAATTTATGCCATACGAAGCAAGTGTATTACAGTATGGTGTAGTTTACTGTAGAGGTATTGTTTTTGGTTATGATACAAATTACAAACCCTGCTTGGGACAACCTCAATAACAATTAATATTTAGTAAATCCTTATTTTAAAAAATCAAATAAGGTTTTTAAGGGAATACCTAATGATTTGGAGATAGAAATAAGTTGACTCAAACTTGAGGTAATTACCCCTCGCTCGATCCTAGAAATCTGACTTATAGACAGTTCTGCATCGTTTGCCAGGGCTTCTTGCGAAAGTCCTTTGGCTTCTCTCAAATGTTTGAGGTGTTTGCCAAATTGTATTAATATGGTGGTATGTCGTTCGGAGTTCACTGACCAATTTTCAAAAATAATACGCAAATAATCCTAAGCAAATTTGCTTAGTAAAAATATAAAAATGATATTTGAATATCAGTGTTTGTTTCAAGTATTCAGTATGTAAAGAAAATGAAGTTTATTTGATATGGTACTCAATTATTATAAATCAATATGGTCTATGAAAATTAAAGGGTTTACTTCCCAATATGAAATATTTATTTATAGGTGGAGACCAGTGACCATTTTCAAAAAAGGAATAAAATAATTTCTTAGACTCAAGTTGTGACACAACTTAATCGTACCGACCGACAAAAATATTAAGTAGAGTTTAGCGACTACTATAAAAACGGGGCGACACCGAAAAGCCAAATGAGTAGGAATAATTTTAAATGAAATAAAATCAGAATGAAGAAAATAATTCAAAACACAATAATTCTTGTATTTGCAATCATTTCAATTGTAGTTGTAAGTTGTACCACACATCATAAAGTGGTTAAAGTGCAAACTCAAATACAAGAAGTTAAAAAGGAAGAGCGTTCTTTAAAACGTAAAGTTGCAATTGCTCGCTTTACTAATGAAACGCAATATGCTAAAGGAATTTTTTATGATAAAAACAATAATAATCCAGTGGAAAAACAGGCAGCAGATATCTTGGCAACAAAATTATCAGCATCAAGTAAATTCCTTCTTTTAGAAAGACAAGATTTAGATAAAATTCTTGAAGAAATTAAACTAAATGGCGGGAATGAAGGGATACAAAAAGTTGGTGCAGATTACTTAATAATTGGTTCTGTTACTGAATTTGGAAGAAAAAATGTTGGAGACCAAAATGTGTTTTCAAGGAGTAAAACACAAACTGTTAATGCAGGTGTAAGTCTTCGATTAGTTGATGTACAAACTGGTGAAATAATATATTCAGAAGAAGGAAAAGGAGAAGCCACAGCAATTGCAAAAACCACTATGGGTTTAGGAGAAACAGCAGATTTTGATGCGACACTGAGCGATAAAGCAATATCGGTAGCTATTTCAAAATTAGTTGAAAATATCATCAATAATTGTATGAACAGACCATGGAAATCTTATTTTTTATCCAACGACGAAAATGGTATTATTATTTCAGGTGGCAAGAGTCAAGGACTAAAGATTGGGGATATTTTTGACGTTTATGAAAAAGGGAAAAGTGTGAAAAATCCACAAACAGGAATGATGATTGAGCTTCCTGGTAAAATTGTTGCTAAAGTTAAAATAGATTTTGTTGGTGGTGAAAATCCGCAAAATGAATTTTCAATGGTTTCAATTACAGAAGGAACTATAGATAAACAAAACTTAAATAATTATCTAATAAAAGAAATTAAAAAATGAATAATATAATATATACAATTGCAATTGGTTTGATATTTCTTACTAGTTGCACAGGATTAAAGACATCCTCAACAGGTTTAGAAAATGAAGCCTTTATTGAATTTATTGGTACGTTAAGTAATTATAGAGGCGGTGTTGATGTAAATCTCGATGATATAAATACATTTAAAGGAGAAGTTAATAAAGACCACGCAGACCGTCCTAAAGGAAATGTTTATGCTATTTCAACAGGGAATCACTCTATAACGGTTTCTTATAACAGCAAAGTAATATTTAAGAAACAAATATTTGTTTCATCTCAAGAAACTAAAAAAATAATGCTACCATGAATAAACTATTTGTTTTGTTAATCCCAGTTACTTTACTCGCATCATGCACTTCTACAAAGTCTCTTTATTCATGGAGTAAATATGACATTTCAAGTTATGATTATTTAAAAAATAATGATGAAAAATCATCTCAAGAATTAATTAAAAACTACCAAGTAATTATTGCCAAGCAAAAAGGATTAAGGCAGGTCGTTCCACCCGGAATTTATGCTGATTATGGTTTTATTCTTTTACAATCAGGGAAGAATGAGGAAGGAAATGCAATGTTAGAAAAGGAAATAGCATTGTATCCAGAATCCAAGATATTTATTGA
>CALPQG020000054.1 GCA_943325655.2 Bifidobacterium breve
ATGCGCATATATTTCTGCATAACAAATAATTTATCCTAAATCAATAAACTTAAGACGGTATAAAATTTTAGAATTGGTGAAGGTAGATTTTAATGTAAAATCTAAAACAGTGTAAGTAAACAATAAAATCTATTGATTATCAATAGCTAAAACTGTAAACCGATAACTGTAAACTGAAAACTAACATCGAGGAGGTTGGGAGATGTCTGAAAAATATTCTTGTAGAGAAAATTTGACCCTAGTAGCATGAATAACTTCTAAAGTAAGGAACGGCACAGGGAAGAATTGTAAAATGGCATGCGCATAAAACAACTCAAAACCACTTACATCTTCCAACATTTTTTTTGTGGCAGCTTCTTCTTGTTGTGCTTTTTTATATTGTTTCATCAAATAACAATGTCCGTTACACTTCATTTGAGGATTGGCTTTGTTGACACACAACACTTTGGCGATGTATTCTTGGTTTAACTTAAATTTCAAATACGTCATCGGATTCGCCATTACCGTGATTACCATCACTGTAACGATGAACATTGAGACATATTTATTTTTAAACCATTTCATACCGCTACAAAGTAAATCAAAGTTTTAGTAGAAAAACATGATTTGAGTCAGAAAATTTATGAAAGGAAAAAGGATTACAGTACTTTTTGTGAATATGCATCTAAAATATTCATGTATAGCAATTTAAGTTTGAGGAATAAAGGGAGGAAGAATAAAGGTAATTTTATGTTTTTGAGGTAAATTAGAAGGGTCAAACCCATGCATTCCATAGGCTACATTGATGCATTGACGCATCTCCATCATTCTTTCTTCATGAGATAAATTCCTCATTCTCATTAAATCTAATTCCTCTTTTTCTTCCTGAGAATTAAAAAAAGACAAATGATGTCGTTTCTTCATGATAAAGCTGATTTTAACTAGCATACAAAGTAACTCAAAGTTTTAGAAGAAAAACATCATTTAGGTCAGAAAGTTTGCAATAGCGATACTGCAAATGACAGTCAAAATCAGAAGAAACCACTTCTATTCACCAAAAAAAAACCTAAAACACTAAAAAACAAATTACAATAAACAAAACAACTCACAAACAACAAGTTAATTAAAAAACAAACTATTTTACTCGTATTTTATCATGGAAAATCATACATCAGATGTATAATTTTCCATGATAAATATGAAATTATCAAAGTTTTATGATTACTTTTATGGCCTATATAGCTAAGCAACTATTTTATATTCAACATCAACATGCTCTATCGCGAAAAAAATATTGCAGAACTGACTGAACTAGCCACATTTTTCCCTGTAGTAGTTTTGGTAGGACCACGTCAGGTGGGCAAAACAACTTTAGCAAAATTGTATGCCGAAGCCAACAAGCAAGACTACATTTACTTAGACATGGAACGCCCATCAGATGAAGATAAATTAAAGGACGCAGAACGATACCTTACTGAAAATGCAGAAAAGGTTTTTATCATTGATGAAGTACAAAGGAAACCATCATTATTTTCATTGTTAAGGTCATTGGTAGATGAAAATCCGAGGCCTGGCCGTTTTATTTTATTGGGTTCGGCGTCACCTCATATTATCAAAGGCATATCCGAAACCTTAGCAGGCAGGTCATATTTAATGGAATTACACCCATTTTCGTTGGCAGAATTAAAAGACACCATCCCATTTGAAAAACATTTCTTTTATGGAGGATTCCCTAAAGCAGTTTTAACAACATCGCCCCGCATGGCATCACTTTGGATAAAAGGTTTTATTCAAACTTATTTGGAAAGAGATTTACCTTTATTAGACATGCCCGCAACACCTGCTTTGATGAGACGATTATGGAGCATGCTGGCACACCAAAACGGACAATTAACCAATTACACTGCTATTGGCAATGCCTTAGGACTAAGTTACAATACTATAAAAAGATATCTTGATTTTATGGAGGGTGCATTTTTAATTACGCAACTTCAACCATTCATTCCTAATTCAAGTAAAAAATTAGTAAAAGCACCAAAGGTATATATTCGTGACACAGGCATTTTACATAGTTTAATTGATGTAAAAGATTACGACCAACTACAAGGCCATATTGCATTAGGTGGATCATGGGAAACTTACGTATTGGCCCAATTGCGTGCAAGCTTAAGTGACCAATACAGTTTCTATTTTTACAGAACACACGCTGGTGCTGAAATAGATATCATCATTACCAAAGCTGAAATAGCAGTCGCCACCGTTGAAATAAAATACAGTACAAATCCTTCAATTTCAAGAGGCTATTATTCTGCGCTAGAAGACATTGGTGTTGAAAAAAACTATGTTATAATACCAGGAACAGCTGATTATCCTATCAATGAGAAAGCTAGAATTATCGGCATTTATCCTTTTATTGAAAAATACATCCATTTGATTTAGTGAAACAGTATTGCATTAAGTCCAAGAATAATTTTCACATTCGTATTTTGAAAATGTCACCAAATTTCAATTTGAAAGCGCTAATGATAAAATAGTTAATAGCAAAATCTTCTCTTCAATTTTAAAAAATTTAACTTTGATTTATCATTCAAATAAGCTTACATTTGCTCCTCTTGAAAAGAATCATCACCATAGCGCTTTTATGTATCATGCTGATCCAATGCAGCATGAAAGTAATGATATGGGCTGATTTCAAAATCAACCAAGATTATATTGCCAAAAACCTTTGCGAAAACCGCTTAAAACCGATGCTCAATTGTAGAGGGAATTGTCAGTATATGAAAGCGATGAAAAAAGAAGCGGCCAAAGAAAAAGCTTGTCACAATACCTTAAAAGATAAAATCGAACTGCTGTTTATTGGAAACGACCATTCATTTGGAGCAAAAACGTTGGCTTTTTTAGCAATTAAACATGATGCATTTTATGTAATGCAACACTATTCTTTTTCACAAACGTCTATTTTTCATCCTCCTATTTGTTAAGGCATTCCTATTTTCAATCCCTAACCTTATCCTGATAAAACCATGTCAGGCTTAAGTGATTTTATCTTTCGTTATACTACTTTAAAAACAAAAAAATGTTATTTAACAATACAATCAAATCGATTGCAGTTATTGCTGCAATACTGTTTATCAATCAAAATTCATTTGCTCACTTTGGCTCAAAAGGGCCATTAGGAGGCACAGTGACCACCTTTTGTGTCATCAAAAAAAACAACAGCCAAACTGACTCCATCATTTTTGCAGGCACTGCCAATGGCGGTATTTACCAAAGTACCAACGGTACTTCTTGGTCGGCCAAACCTGTAGGTTTAAAAAGCGGAAAAATAACTGCCATAACCCATACAGGAAAATACCTTTTTGCGGCTACTGCTGATAGTGGCATATTCAGGTTTACTGGATTTGTCAGCGCAGACAGGTATTGGGAAAAAGTAAACACCGGACTAACAAACCTGGATGTAACAGCCCTCATCGCCATAGATTCTATCACGGTATTGGCCGGCACAAATGGTGGCGGCGTATTCAAATCTACCAACAAAGGGGCTTCATGGACATCCGTTAACAATCCTAACTTACATCATTTAGAGATTGCTGGTTTTGCCAAAAAAGGAAACAGGATTTATGTCATTGACAAAGGTATTTGGGGAACAGATATTTTAGGGGACAGTTGGTTTGATGCCAATGCTATTGAAACCAAACATATCAATGGCACAAAAGCCGTTTCCTACAATGCCACTTCAAACGAAATGTTACTGTTGAATGAGGATGGTTTATTCAAAGCCACCGTAAATGCAGACACTTTATTGAATTTCACTTTGGTGGATACCGGTTTGCCGCTTGGCTACCAAATCAACAGCATTGCGAATGATGGAAATAATTGGTATTTAGCCACCAACCAAGGCGTGTTCGTTTCTCCTTCCGACAATATTTCATGGACTGCTGCCAATGCAGGATTAAGTACTTTAGTCGTAAATGCTGTAGCAAAATTCAATACCACTTTAATTGCAGGCACTTCAAAAACCGGCATATTCTCTTCGACAATACCTGCGTATTCGTGGACATTGCGCAATACAGGCTTTAATAACATTACGACCTTTTCACTAGCCACCAGTGATTCTATTGCGATTGTGGCCAATGAATATGGCATTTTTGTAAGCAAAGACATTATCAGCAGCACCATCAAACCTTATCTAAAATCAAACAAAGGTTTATTGGACAGTTTAAATGTTACGGATGTCATCTTTGCTGACTTCTGTTTAATTGCAACTACTAAAAATGAAGGCGTATTTTTCAGCCCTGATACAGCTCAAAACTGGATTCAAATCAATACAGGCTTACTAAACTTACAACTTACCAAAGCTTACTATTCAAACGGTAAGAAATATGTCATTTGTTCCAATGGAAATGTATATGAATCTGATTTACATTCTTCTTCATGGACAATAATCGCTTATGATTTACCTGTAGGCACTCAAACGACTTCGCTCACTTTCTTTAGTGACAAAATTTTGTTGACGTCACAAAATAAGGGTGTTTTTGTAAAAACCGTTTCAGGTACGAACTGGGTTGCTGTCAATACTGGTTTGACTAATTTGAATGTTACCTCTGCTACCACGCAATACAACAAACTATTTATTGGTACCCATGGCAGTGCGGTATTTGTTTCAGATACCAACGTAATCAGTTGGAAAGCCACCGCAAAACCAGCAGGCACACACACCACTGCGGTTGATAATCACTACTATGTTGATTACATTCAATCGATGTTAAGCAATGAAGGTTATGTGTTTGCCGCTTACAGAGGAGGAATTTATGCTACTTCAGACAATGGGCTTACCTGGGTTCCCGGAGGAAATCAATTCAACTTTCCAACGTTTTCTAGTATCAATAAAATAGGCATAGCCAAAGGAAGGGTTTTCGTGACCACAGAAAACAATTCCGTTTATTCAAATGGGCTTTCTGAACTTCCAGCAATCACCGGAATTAGCAAAGACATGGATGGCAATTATGGTTTTGCGATTTACCCAAATCCTAGCAATGGGAACTTTACCATTGCCTTGGGAAATGAAACTGCCAATATTGCTGTTTTAAGTTTGGATGGGAACACCGTTACAACCTTAAATAATGCAACAGGCAACCAATCAATTTCACTAAATGTACCGAGAGGTATCTATATTATTCAAATCAAAACGGCGAATAAAGTACATACTTCAAAAATTAGCATTCAATAAAAACGGTAACAATACAGCACGCTGTAAACATTAAATTACAGCGTGCTTAATCGTTACCTAATGGTTATTTTATTGGTTAAAAGAACTACTTTTTCAACTTAACAAATGATAATATCGACAAAATGAAAAATATAATTTCAGTTTCAATAATTTGTATTTTAGGCTTGATCCTTGGCACCTCTTCGGTTTGGATGACCACTTCTAATGGCGCACCGATTGCTTCTACGGGAGCGCCGAGAGACATGACTTGCGCCAAAAGTGGTTGCCATGAAGGCAGTGTCATCAATATTGGTCCCGGCAATTTACATTTAAATTTCAACCAGGGCGAATTGATTTATGAGGCGGGCAAAACCTATCCCATCACCATAGAAATGAAACAAACAGACATTCACCGTTTCGGATTTCAAATGCTGGCCCTCCATGATATAGATACTACCAATGCAGGCACCATACAAGTGACAGATTCCCTCAAAACCCAAGTACTCAAAGGCGTAAAACAACATGCCGACAGGAGGTATATTACTTATAAATACTTAGGCACAGCACAAGTTGAAAATGGCCTTGGCCGCTGGACTTTTAACTGGACCGCGCCAGCAAAAAGCAATGGAAACATTACTTTTTACTATGGAGGAATCGCTGCAAACAATGATGGTACAGACAGTGGAGATTGGGTTTACCACCAAAAAACAACTATTTCTCCAGCCAATTAAGCAAAACGCAAATGAAAAAAAGCCATATACTTGTCGCAATAATAACTTTTGTGATTGTACTTTCTTCCTTGGGTCGTAAAGAAATCAAAACCATTGCCAAAGCACAAAAAAGTACAGGCCCGCCAGCTTGTTATGCTAAAGAACCACCCAACAATGTAAGTTGTACCATGTCGGGCTGCCACTCCGACCATTTGGCTAACACAGGAAATGCATTGCTTTCTTTGGATTTGGGTGATGCAGGCGCTGGATATTCTCCAAATCAAACGTATAACATTAACATCAACTTGTCAAAAGCAGGCATGTTGAGGGCAGGATTTCAAATCATTGCCGTGCAAGACAATGACCAGCTGAGCAGCCCTGGCACCATCACATTAAGCAATAAAGCCACCACCCAAACCTTAAATGTGTCAGATACCCATGGTGGCAATTGTGATGCTACCCATAAAACTTGGGTAGAACATACTTTTGCGGGTACTGATGTAAGTGGGGGAAATACTACCTGGACCTACCAATGGAAAGCGCCTGACACTGATGTAGGCAATATTACTTTTTACCTGGCTGCTTTAGAAGCCAATGACGACCAAGACAATTTGGGTGATTATACTTATACCTTAAGTAAAAGTATGGCATTTAACCCGGTGCAAGGGTTGGCTGATTTTTACTTCAACAATATTCGTATTTATCCCAATCCAAGTAGTGATGTAGTAAATTTAACCTATAACCATCAAATTACCCTAGATGAAATTGAATTGCTCGATGCCAAAGGGGAATCAAAAAAAGTGTTAAACAAACAGGCCATACACATGCAAGAGGCAGGGAACATTTCAATTGACCTCAAGGATATAGCTTCAGGAGTGTATTTCATAAAAATAAAAAGCGGAGGCTCAAGTATTATCAAAAAGGTAGTGCTGATGCAGTAAAATTAGTTAACCATCACCTGATGTAATCCACTTGCTAACATGTCGCGGTTGAGATTTTTTCCGATAATTACCAAAGATGATTCCCTTAATTCTCCATCGGCCCAATCGCCACCAGAAACTGCTACATGCTGGTTATATACGGATTGAAAAATCAATTTCTTGTCAAAATCAGCCACATTTAAAATCCCTTTCATCCTGTAAATACTGTCAGGATTGATATTCAACATCATGTTTACCCACATTTCAAACCGCATAAAATCTACAGGTGCTGTAAAACTAAAAGAATGGCTGTGTACGGTTTGGTGCTTAGGTTTTGAAAGCAAATAACTGCTGTTATGAACTGATTGATTGGCGAGTGTAAATTGTCCTGTGCTGAAATTTTTCTTGGCTTTCACCAAACTGGATTTCAACACTTCCGATGCATCAAAAGCATTGATATTTAAAAGGTTGATTTCATTTACCTTTCCAAATGCTGTATGATAAACGTTTGCCTGATCATTAATTTTTGCCACAATATTTTTAACCACATCCAATTGGTATTGCTCCACTTTGTCAATTTTATTGATCAAAATGATATCTGCCAAAGCAATTTGTTTTACTGCCTCGTCTTGCTGTTCCAGTTGTTGTTCTACAAATTGTGCATCCACCAAAGTTACAATGGCATTCAGGTTAAAATATTGTTGTACCTGCTCATCAGTGATAAAATTCAATGCCACCGGCCCAGGATCGGCCATGCCTGTGGTTTCAATAATTAAATGGTCAATGGTTTCTTCGTTTTCAATCAACTGGGATAAAACTTTCAGCAAGTCTTCGTTCAGGTTACAACAGATACAACCATTAGACAACTCAAAAATTTTAGCATCAAGACCGACTACCAAAGCCTTGTCTACACCAATTTCCCCAAATTCATTTTCAATCACTACCAGTTTTTTTGCAGGATTTTCGGCAATAATTTGATTGAGCAAGGTTGTTTTACCAGCTCCTAAAAAGCCAGTAAGTATGGTAACAGGTATTCGTTTCAAAATAATTTAGCATTTTATAACCTGTAAACTTATATAAAAAAAGACTTGAGTACAAACATTAAAAACAATTATTATACAAATTTATCTTCGTATAATATAACAACCATAAATAGTACTTTACCGCTCAAGCAAAACAAATACTATTTATCCAACACAACTCAATTAAAAAATTCAATAATTATATTTGCAAAAAAACAACCTACAAAAACATAAATCAAAAATATTTACATACCACAAAGCACTATTAAACAATAGATTAAAAGCAAAATCTATCCATAGCAAAAAGCTACACTATCTGTACACAAAAATAACATTCCTAGTAAAAAACTATATCTCATTATCCATAAAAATATTACTATCCAAACCCTCATTACCCTTTCACTTCAACAAAGCATTAAACTGACATCAATAAAACACAAAAAAACATCCTAACACTCAACATAAGTATCAACCCAAAGTAGTCTTCAATATTCATTTTAAACTAAAGACCTTTTACATATTAAATTTCAATAAAACATTGTAATTTGCTATGCCTAAAAATTATTTCTTATGTCGGATTTTAAAATTGCACCGATACCATTTGAAAAAATCGCTGTTGCGATAACATTATCACCTCGGGTTGAAGAGTTGGTTTGTGAAGGATTTTATTTTGCCCAATCATTCAAAGCAAAACTTTACTTCATACACATTGGCAACCAACCCGATAGCGAAAAACTACAAGCTATCATTGACAAACATAACCTTCAAGATATTCCGTTTGAATTTATTAGTCAGGAAGGAGAAATCGTTGAAGCCTTGCTCACCATCACCAAATACCTTCGGGTTGATTTGTTAATTGCAGGGGCACTTCAAAAAGAAAGTCCCTGGAGATACATCATGGGATCAATTTCAAGACGCATTTGCAGAAAAGCCAAATGTTCAGTACTGATGCTCAATGAGCCTTCACTCCAACCCAAAGGTTTTTCAAACATGGTTGTCAACTGCATCGATCACCCAAAAACACCTATGACCATAGACAGTGCTGTTTATATTTCCAACATCTTAAAAGTAAGCAAATTAACCTTATTGAAAGAAGATGAATTGCATGCCATGACAACTTTAGCCGTAGCCAATGCAAGCGAAGACGAACTGTCTGACCGTCAACTAAACCAACACATTGAAGAGCAAAAAGTATTTGATGCCTTACATTTAAAACATCATTTTAATGGTTTAAATGTAAATTTCAAATCGTTAAAAGGGAAACCAGGAAAAGAAATCACCAACTTTGCGCGCGAAGAACATGCTGATTTGCTTGTTGTAAATTCTCCTGACCAGGAACCAGGTTTGTTGAACCGCCTGTTTCCGCATGGACTTGAACTCGCCCTAGAAGACTTACCATGTAGTTTGTTAATCATTCACTCCCGCAACGCCACCGTCAATGCCTAAATTAGTCCATTCAGAAGTTATTAATTTATTGCTGACCTTTGCCTTACTTTTACTTTCGGGTAGAATATTGGGTGAAATGTTTCGTAAACTCAAACAACCAATCGTTATCGGGGAAATCCTTGCTGGAATTATACTTGGACCAACCATTTTAGGGCAATTGTTGCCAGAAACATTTGATTTCTTTTTCCCAAAAAACAACGTTGCCATTGCCATTGATGGCTTTACCAAAGTGGCCGTTATCCTATTGCTTTTTGTAGCCGGACTTGAAGTTGATTTGGACATGGTCATCAGTCAAACCAAAAAAGCCTTGTACATCAGTTTGTCGAGTATCTTAATTCCCTTTGCAATTGGTTTTGTGTGCGCCTGGTATTTCCCTGGTTTTTTCGGTTTAAAAGACGCCAATTCTCAGCTGGTATTTTCTCTATTTCTGGGCATAGCCTTGTCCATTTCCGCCTTACCGGTTATCGCCAAAATACTCATTGACACCAACTTACTACGAACACAAGTAGGCGTACTCATTATTTCAGCAGCCATGGTGGATGATGTCATTGGCTGGTTGGTATTCTCCGTGGTGTTGAGCATGATCAATGAAGGGCATGGAAATTTCCATGTATCTTACACGCTTGGAATGACTGTTGGTTATGTAATCACCATGCTGACCGTTGGCAAATTTGTACTGAACAAAATCCTTCCCTGGATCAATAAATCATTGTCATTCCCCGGCGGAATTTTATCCCTTTCCATTTCATTCTGTTTGTTGGCCGCAGCCTTTACAGAATACATTGGCATTCATGCCATATTTGGCGCTTTCATCTTCGGTGTAGCTTTGGGCGATTCAAAACATTTTACAGAAAGAGCCAAAGAAATTGTATACCACTTTGTGAATAATATTTTTGCACCTTTGTTTTTTGTAACGATAGGCTTGAAAGTAAACTTCATAGAACATTTCGATTTGAGCCTTACCCTATTTGTCTTGTTAATTTCATTTATGGGAAAAATTGTTGGTGGCGGCTTAGGAGCAAAATTTGGTGGCATGAGTTGGGCCGAATCTGCAGCCGTAGGGTTTGGATTAAATGCCAGAGGCGCCATGGAAATCATCCTCGGGATGCTGGCTTTAGAAGCAGGAATCATTGGCAATGAAATGTTTGTTGCCCTTGTAATCATGGCATTGACCACAAGTATGGCCGCAGGGCCATTGCTCAAGTTTTTTATGTTGAAAAATAAAATCAACTTGAGAAATGAACTGATGAACCATTAAATTTATTGTAACAGCCCTTTTCGCCCTTGTTGGAGTTATTCTCCA
>CALPQG020000055.1 GCA_943325655.2 Bifidobacterium breve
AGTGCCGAACACGCGATCCGCCGCGGCGGAAACGCCCTAATATTTATTTCATAACACATTGTAAATAAGCTCCTATTGAAAATTTATATCTTTATAAAAATCACCTAAATTTTTTTCAATTTAATTTAAAAAAATCCTCCTAATCCTAAATAAAATTTACTGAATTATAAAATTAAAGTTGACAAAAACGGTCTATATTAAAAATGTATTTGGTATAAACAGTACGACGACTATTTTCATTTATAAAAAAGGATTTTTTTCGTTAAATCTTTCAAGTTATGGTTATTTTTATCGAAATAAAATACAATTGCCAACTTTGCAACACCCTCGAATTTAATACTATACGTTTTACCTGGTATTCATTAATAACAAGGAGAAACTAGAGCTGTAAGCACTGAGGATGAAATAGTTGTGTTGGTGTTTTTACCAACCTTAGTTCCTTGTCAAAGTCTTGAAACGGTAAACAATCGCAGATTTGACAAGGAGTAAAGGATAGGATATGCTTAGCCAAACAATTCCATAATATCATCTTTTTCAAGTTGTTTATAAAAGCTTTGTTCGGTAGAGATAATATCGGAGGCTACTTTTTTCTTTTTTTCTTGTAGCAACAACACCTTTTCTTCAATGGTATCTTTGCAAATCATTTTATAGGCAAATACTTTTTTGGTTTGCCCAATACGGTGTGTTCTATCAATGGCTTGTGCTTCAACCGCAGGATTCCACCAAGGGTCGACCAAATAGACATAATCGGCTTCTGTAAGGTTGAGGCCAACACCACCCGCCTTTAATGAAATTAAGAAGATTCTAATTTCATCGTTTTGCTGAAAATTTTGTACTATTGCTTCACGCTTATGGGAAGCAATTGAACCATCGAGGTATTCGAATTTTACCCCAGTTTTTTGAATTTCTTTTTTGATTAAGCCCAACATTTCTACAAATTGAGAAAAAATTAGAATCTTGTGATTGCCTGTTTTTTGCGTAATATGCCTTACGAGTTCTTGTATTTTCACCGATTCCTTAGAAAGGTTTTCTCCTTTAAGTAAGGACGGGGAATTGCAAATTTGACGAAGTTTTAAAAGGGCATCCAAAACCACCATGCTCGATTTCCCTAATCCATCACTATCAATAGATTTAGCAATCATTTCTTTGTAATTATTTTTATAGGCATCGTACACTTTACGCTGTTCGGCTCCCATTTCACAGATGATAATGTCTTCTGTTTTGTCGGGCAAATCGGTGGCCACCTGCTCTTTGGTACGTCTCAGCATAAAAGGTTTAATAAGTCTACGTAAACTTGCCGCCGCTTCAGGATCCCCATTTTTGTCTATCGGATCCGAAAAGGTAGTTTTAAAATGATTTAAGTTGCCCAATAAACCTGGATTAATAAATGACATTTGCGCGTATAAATCAAAGGTATTGTTTTCAACAGGTGTACCCGTCATGACCATCCTGTTGTTTGATTTAAGCAAACAAACCGCCTTGTATCTTTGTGAAACAGGGTTTTTAATGGCTTGCGATTCATCTAATACCACATAATTGAATTTGAGTTTTTGTAACTCTTCTACATCATTGATAATTAAACCATAAGTGGAAATAATCAATTGGTATTTTTTCAATTCTTTGATGTCTTTTATTCTATTAATACCACTATTGATAAGGTATTTAATATCTGGAGCAAATTTGTTAAGTTCTCTTTCCCAGTTAAATAGTAGTGAGGTTGGCACAATGACTAAATTGGTTTCTTTGGGAGTAGCGTCAATAATACTTTTCAGAAAAGTAATCATTTGAATGGTTTTACCAAGTCCCATGTCATCGGCAAGGCAGCCGCCCCATTTGTAACTGTCTAAAAAAGAAAGCCAATGGTAGCCAGCTTCTTGGTAGGGACGTAAAGTGGCTTGAATGCCTTTGGGTAAAACAGGTTTTTCAATGGTCTCAAAGGAGATTAAGCGTTGTTTTTTTTCGAAAATCTCTTTGTAAATTTCTTCTTGGTCAATCAAATCAAACATTTCATCTACCAAAGAGAAGTGTAGTTTTGAGATTTTAAACTCTCCTTTTTTGTCAATATCGGCCGATTTGAATAAATCAGTATACTTTTCAAGCCATTCTTCAGGCAACATTCCAAAAGAACCATCATCTAATTGTACATAATCTTCTTTTCTTAAAATGGCTTTTTGTATGTCTTTTAAATGGATGAGTTGATCTCCGAAACTCACTTCCATATTAATTTCAAACCAATCGATACCGGAAGCAATTTTGGTATTGACGGTAGGTTTATAAGGATAAATCTTTTTTGTTTTAATTTTTTCGAGTCCAAATACTTCAATATCATTTGCTTTTAGGGCTTCAAAAAATGAGAAATACCAACCTTTATTGAGCATTTCCTCAAATTTGACATAGAAATAACCACGATGCATTTGTTTTGGAAAATCTGGATGTAATGCGGTTAAGAAATCAATCGTCGCTTTTTCAGCCTGTTCATCTCTGAGGTAGTCAATATGTTTATCGCCTTCAGGAAGCAATATTTTTTCTTGTAATAATAATTCTACGTCCTTTTGATCGTACCTCGCTTCAGGTTGTATAAGCATAAAATTGCCTGATTCGCCTAAATAAATAACAGGTTTATAGCCTGTTGCTTCGCTTTGAGTGATGTTAAGCGATTTCGTATGCATAATAATAGGGTATGATTTTGAAATAGGGCTTACGTAATTTTCAATAAATTCATTCTTGGCATTTTCATGCACTAAAATTTTAGGTGTTTCTGCAAATTGATTTAGGATATGGAAATCAGTAGTTGATTTATAAAAATACATAGTTTTTCCACTGATTATATAATGATTTCTGTATTCGACTTCACTTTTCCCATCAAAATTCACCATTGGTGAAAGACTATAAAATGGTTTTTCATAACTTACACTAAAAACAAGTTGGTAATCATTGGGAGATAAAAACACCCTTTTGGCACCTGTTTTTTGAAAAAATTCTCTATCATTACTTTCATAAATAATTTCATGTTGGAGCAATGGCTTGATTTTATTAAGTTCTTCAAAAATATATGCTAAACAAAGATTTTCATATTGCGTACGATCTTGCACCTCAAACAGGTCGTCAAAATCTACTTCTGATAAATGACGTAAAGTTTGCGCAATACTTGTTTGAGGGTCGGTCATTGCTACACTCGGACTACTATTCCGAGATTCAAAACCATTTTCTGAGCTATAACAATCAAAGGTTTTTTTAGCCGTATTAATTTTACCAATTAAGATATCAATATTCAAATTATGAGAAAATTGATGAGATTCTCCAAAGAAAAAAGCATGGGTAAAATCTTTCGTATTGACTATTTTTTGTAAAATTGGCGTGGATTGATTGATATTTCTTTGAAACAATTGGTTCATATTGCCATTCATTTGAATGGGTTGTAAGCCACTGATTTTAGGAACCGCCACTAAATCGCCTGTTTTATAATCTAATGAGGTATCAAAATATTGGTCAAAAGTTTTAATGTCATTTTCTAATCCATACGATTTTGCTAAAAATTCCTTTTTAAATTTTTGTGCTGGCAATTCAAGCAAGGCATTAGGCCTTTGAAAATCATTCGTTAATATTTTGATGGCCAATATTTTATGTGCACACAATGCAACTTTCGTGTCTTTACAATTACAAGATGCATCAAAATAATTGTTATGAAAAGCCAGTTTTACAAGTGCTTTCCCAGACCACATATTCACTTCGCAGTCGAAATGATTTTTTTCTTTTTTAGTAACTTTTATATGGTCAATGTATTGGTAATTGGTATAAAAATCATGCGCGACACGATAATTCGCTGGCGATGAATTGGCTAATATATACTCCGCTGTGAGCGGTTGATATAGAATGTGCGTATCTTTTTGATTATAGACAACAGGTTTCTCTAATTTAACGCTAGTGGCAGAAATTTCTGATTTGTCGAAAAACAGTAGCATGGCAACTTTGTGCTTACAAATGCCTGTTCCTGTATAAGGGCAGGTACAGGTAGTGTTAATGTCACCATTACCAGCAAAACTTAGGGTTACGGTATAGGTGTCTTTTCCATTGCTGGCGTTCACTAAAGCTTTGAGTTGTGTACTAGATTCATCAACTATATAAAATGATTTGGCACGAAGAATTGCTCCTCCTCTTGATTTTACCTCAGGTAAAGTATTTTTCTTTAGATATTCCGCTATGAAACTCATTTTGTTGTACTAGTCAATTTTGTCTTGGTATTATTTCGGTTACTAATATAATAGTTCAACTTAGCTTTTAAATGCACCTCACATTATTTCTTACGCTATTTTTTCAATGCCAATTTTATTAGCCATCACTTTTCATTGATTTACTGTCTGTTGTACTTCAAAAACATAAAATATTCAACGCCATAAAAATGGCTTTAGCTCGTGAAAAACAAATCAAAAAACAAGAAAAGCAGGAAGTATATCAGGGCAAATGTATTAAAAAAAGTAGCTCAAAAGCCTCCCCCCCTCTTCAAGTTATTTTTTTACTTTTGATAAAATAAATTTTTAAGTACCCAATTTTAAATTCACTTATTTAAACAATCGTTAAGGCATTTTTTTCTTGATTTTAAAACCGAACTTCAAAACGAATCTCTCCATATAGTTGAATGTAAAAGCCTTGAATTCAGCTATTCATTTTAAAAAGTGCTTTACAATTGAAAAATATCTCTTGTGATTATAGTTGAAACAAATTTTCATACTATTTTCAATGCTTTAAAAAAACAGACAAAATCAAGAATAAACTTATATTGCTATTAATTTAAAAATACCATAAAATATGTGACTTTTCACTACAAACATAAGCTTAAAAGTTATACTTTTGTACTGTAACTAGAATTAGTCTAAATAACACAAGATGAGCGAAGTTAATATTCTTGAAGAAATAACCTCTTCAGAGTACAAATACGGTTTTGAAACCAAAATCGAAAATGAAGCGGCACCCATGGGTTTGAGCGAAGATATCGTGAGGTATATTTCTGCGAAAAAAAACGAACCTGAATGGATGTTGGCTTGGCGTTTAAAAGCGTACAAACATTGGTTAACCTTAAAAGAACCAACCTGGCAAAACGTTCATTACCCAAAAATAAATTTCCAAGACATCATATATTATTCAGCACCTGTTCAAAAAAAGACCATCAACTCTTTGGATGAAATAGATCCTGAATTAAGGGCAACTTTTGAGAAACTAGGCATTTCATTGAACGAACAAAAACGTTTGACAGGAGTAGCTGTAGATGCCGTAATTGACTCGGTATCAATCGCTACTACTTACCGTGAAAAGCTTGGTGAACTAGGAATTATTTTTTGTTCGATGAGCGAAGCCGTTCATGACCATCCTGAATTGATTAAAAAATATTTAGGTTCAGTAGTTCCGGCCACAGACAACTATTATGCAGCACTTAACTCTGCGGTGTTTTCTGATGGTTCATTTTGCTACATCCCAAAAGGGGTTCGTAGTCCGATGGAATTATCGACTTACTTCAGGATCAATGCTGCGAATACAGGTCAGTTTGAAAGAACCCTGATTGTAGCAGAAGAAGGAAGTTATGTAAGTTATTTGGAAGGTTGTACCGCACCAATGCGTGATGAAAACCAATTGCATGCAGCTGTAGTTGAAATTGTAGCCGAAGCAAAGTCTGAAGTTAAATATTCAACGGTACAAAACTGGTATCCTGGAGATAAAAATGGAAAAGGAGGTATTTACAACTTTGTAACCAAAAGAGGAATTTGCGCTGGAGACTCCGCTAAAATTTCATGGACACAAGTTGAAACAGGCTCAGCCATTACCTGGAAATATCCTAGCGTAATTTTAAAAGGAGACAATTCTGTTGGAGAATTTTATTCTGTTGCCGTTACCAACAACATGCAACAAGCAGATACAGGCACCAAAATGATTCACTTGGGAAACAATACCAAAAGCAGGATTGTATCTAAAGGCATCTCGGCAGGACGTAGCCACAACTCTTATAGAGGATTGGTTAAAGTTTCTAAAAAGGCTAAAAACGCAAGAAATTATTCACAATGTGACTCCTTATTGATGGGAGATCAATGTGGTGCACATACTTTCCCTTACATCGAAGTTGGAAATTCTTCTGCTCAAATTGAACATGAAGCCACCACTTCTAAAATTGGAGAAGACCAAATATTTTACTGTAACCAACGTGGAATAGATACTGAAAACGCAGTTGCCTTGATTGTAAATGGCTATTGCAAAGAAGTACTCAATAAATTACCCATGGAATTTGCAGTAGAAGCCCAAAAACTTCTGGCAATTAGCTTGGAAGGAAGCGTAGGATAGTTTTGAGTGTTGAATGTTGAGTTGTTAGTAGCATCTTTCCATTTAATATTTACAACTAAAAAAACTAAGAATTAAAACCAAAAAGTTGGTTAGGGTATACTCAAAACTCAAAACTCAACACTCAAAACTAACAAAGATGTTATCAATCAAAAATTTAAAAGCCAGTATAGGCGACAAAGAAATATTAAAAGGATTAAGTCTGGACATCAAACCAGGAGAAGTACATGCCATTATGGGACCAAATGGTGCAGGAAAAAGCACTTTATCTTCTGTTTTGGCAGGCCGTTCTGATTATGAGGTGACAGGTGGAAGTGTAGAATTTTTAGGCAAAGACCTTTTAGAAATGTCTCCTGAAGACAGGGCCAGAGAAGGTGTATTTTTAGCGTTCCAATATCCAATTGAAATTCCGGGAGTAAGTACCACTAACTTCTTGAAAACAGCCATCAACGAAATCAGAAAACACCGGGGACAAGACAATTTAGACGCTGTTTCTTTCTTGAAAATGATGAAAGAAAAAATGAAAACCGTTGAAATTGACCAAAGCTTGTTAAGTCGTTCCTTGAATGAAGGATTTTCTGGTGGAGAGAAAAAACGCAATGAAGTTTTTCAAATGGCGATGTTAGAACCTAAGTTGGCCATTTTGGATGAAACAGATTCAGGATTAGACATTGATGCATTGCGTATTGTTGCCAATGGCGTCAATGCTTTACGCGGAAAAGACAATTCTTTTATCGTCATTACCCATTACCAAAGGTTATTGGATTACATCGTTCCTGATTTTGTACATGTATTGTACAACGGGAAAATAGTAAAATCTGGCACCAAAGAATTGGCTTTAGAATTAGAAGAAAAAGGCTACGACTGGATTAAAGAAGAGAACAAAGAAGCAGTTTAGCATTCATTTATCAGTGAATGGCTTCATCAAATCAGGCCAAACGGTAAACAACACTAAACGCTTAACTCTAAACTTAATAACCATGAGCAATACAGCTACATTAATAGATAATTTAAAAGCTGAGTTCCAATTAGAAGGAAATTCAGCTTTAAAAAGTATCAAACAAACCGCTTGGAATACTTTTGAAACATTGGGATTTCCTACGGTTAAAAATGAAGAATTTAAATACACCAACTTCATTCCGGCTACAAAAAGCAATTTTACGCTTCAAGCCAAAAACTCGATTTCACTTGCAGACTTCAACAGTATTGAATTGGTAAAAGAAGAAGCAAATGTACTGGTGTTTGTGAATGGTATTTTCAATACTAAACTGTCGAATATCATTTCTTCTAAAGAAGAAGTATATATCGCTACTTTGGCTGAAGCGCTGACAGACAGCAAAGAAGAAGCACTAATCACACAACATTTTGCACAATATTCCAACAATATTTCTGACGCATTTACTGCATTAAGTACAGCGTTGGCAAAAGATGGTGTGTACATTCACGTAGCTCCAAACAAAGTAGTGAGCAAGCCAATAGTGCTTTATTTCATTGCGGATACCTATACTGAAGAAGTATTTTCTCAGCCTAGAAATCTTTTTATTTTCGACAAAAATAGCCAGGCCACCATTGTAGAAAGCTTCACATCTTTCGGCAACAAGGTCAGCTTTAACAATATCGTTACTGAAATTACTGTTGCCAAAGATGCCATTATTGATTATTACAAAATTCAAAATGAAAATGAAAAAGCTTACCATGTTGGTACTACACAGGTAAACCAAAAAGGCAACAGTGTTTTCAATGCAGTAACAGTTACTTTAAATGGTGCAATTGTAAGAAATAACTTAAATGTGGTATTGGATGAAGAACACGTAGAAGCCAACCTGTTCGGTTTGTTTTTACCTTCTGGAAATACACACGTTGACAACCATACCATCGTTGACCATGCTAAACCACATTGCAATAGCAATGAATTGTACAAAGGCGTTTTAGATGGAAAATCAACTGGCGTTTTCAATGGTAAGATTTTCGTTAGAAAAGACGCTCAGAAAACCAATGCCTTTCAATCCAACAAAAGCATTTTGCTTTCTGACGAAGCCACCATCAACACCAAACCTCAGCTAGAAATTTTTGCTGATGATGTCAAATGTTCTCATGGTGCTACATCAGGTCAATTGGATGCAGAATCATTGTTCTATTTAAGATCAAGAGGATTAAGTGAGAAATCGGCCAAAGCAATGTTGGTATATGCTTTCGCTTCGGACGTACTTTCAAACATAAAAATTGAGTCGTTGAAATTAAATTTAGAACATAAAATAGCAGAGAAGTTAGCTGTAAATTAGTTTTGAATGTTGAGTGGTGAGTGGTAAGTAAAATGAAATAATAAGCATAAAACTACCTCATTCCTTCATCCATATTTTAAGACTAAACATTCAAGACTAAAAACGCAACACTAATATGCCTTTTACAGAAATCGAAATTCAAAAAATAAGGGAAGATTTTCCTGTTTTGCTTGAAAAAGTAAATGGTAAACCATTGGTATATTTTGACAATGCTGCCACGACGCAAAAACCAAAACAAGTTGTAGCAGCAATAGAATCCTATTATTACAGTTCAAATGCCAATATCCACAGGGGTATTCATCACTTGGCTGAAAAGGCAACTGCTTCATTTGAAGCTACCCGTAAAGCCTTAAAAGAATTCATCAACGCAGCCCACGAAGAAGAAATCATTTTTACCCGTGGGGTTACGGAAGGAATAAATTTGGTTGCCAATTCTTTCGGAAAAGCATTTATCCACAAGGGAGATGAAATCATCATTTCTACGATGGAACACCATTCCAATATTGTTCCATGGCAAATGCTGTGTGAAGAAAAAGGAGCAATCTTAAAAGTAATTCCAATCACAGATGCTGGGGAAATTATCTTTGAAGAATACCTAAAACTATTAAGTCCTAATACAAAATTGGTTGCTGTAGTGCATGCTTCTAACGCTTTAGGAACAATTAATCCAGTAGCAGAAATCATCCAACACGCACACGCCGTTGGTGCAAAAGTATTGATTGATGGCGCTCAATCGGCGTCACATTTGGAAATAGATGTACAAGCCATGGATTGCGACTTTTTTGCCATTTCTGCCCACAAACTTTACGGACCCACTGGAGTTGGTATCCTGTACGGAAAAAAAGCCTTACTGGAAGCCATGCCTCCTTATCAAGGCGGAGGAGAAATGATCAAAGAAGTTACTTTTGAAAAAACTACTTACAACGAATTGCCTTATAAATTCGAAGCAGGCACTCCCAATATTGCTGATGTCATTGCCTTTAAAGCGGCCATAGATTATATTAACAAACTTGGTAAAAAGGCTATTGCCGCTTATGAACATGAGTTATTGACTTATGCTACGGCGCAATTGTTAACCATTGAAGGTTTGAAAATAATTGGAACAGCACAACATAAAGTTTCTGTAGCTTCGTTTGTTATTGAAGGAATTCACCACCAGGATTTGGCCATTATCCTTGACCAACAAGGCATTGCCATCCGAACAGGTCATCATTGTACCCAACCCTTGATGCATCGTTTGGGTATTTTGGGAACTTCCAGGGCTTCCTTTTCATTCTACAATACAAAGGCAGAAATTGATGCGTTGATGGTGGCTTTAAACAAAGCAGTAAAAATGTTAAGATAATCTTTACCAAAAACTTAACCGTCAACATTTATCCCGAGTTTATCGGGGAGTAATAAACCGCTATGAGCATAGAAGAAATACAAGAACAAATCATTGACGAAATGGATTTGTTTGAAGACTGGACCGACAAATACGAATACATTATTGAACTTGGCAAAAGCTTAAAAACAATTGCTGAAGACAAAAAAATAGACAGCAATAAAATAAAAGGATGTCAGTCTAATGTTTGGTTGGATGCAAATTTTACAGATGGTAAGGTTGCATTCACCGCCGACAGCGACGCATTGATAGTTAAAGGATTGGTAAGTTTGGTACTGAAAGTTTTTTCAAACCAAACCCCACAGGATATCATCAATGCCAACTTAGATTTTATAGAAAAAACTGGTTTAAGTCAACATTTGGCACAAACACGTTCCAATGGTTTATTGTCGATGGTAAAACAGATTAAATTTTACGCCATGGCATATTCTGTACAGGGTACAAAGTCCTGAGTACAGAGAATTCTCATACTGTACTCAGTACACTGTACTCAGTACCCAATACTAACAAAAAATGACCGACGAAGAATTAAAAGAAAAAGCAATAGAAGCCATTAAAACGGTATACGATCCTGAAATTCCAGTG
>CALPQG020000056.1 GCA_943325655.2 Bifidobacterium breve
AATGGATAAAAATGTATTGTGCCTAATAAAAGGCATAATTTTGAATCACCATCAAATATGTTCACCAAAAAAGTTGCAGTTGCAACTTGAATTCAACTTTTAAAATTACCCCCTAACGGTACCATCTATTCAGTTCCAAATATTTTTCCACCCCATCAGTTACTAAAAACTTGATAGGCTTTTGGGCTTGAATCAATGAACGAATATAGGTAGCTGAAATGTCAAAAAGTGGCACATCAAGTAAGGTCACTTTAGGGTGTGCAACAAGTTCACATGGAGGCGTATTTGGTCTGGGATATACCAACAATGCTGCCTGGTTCAAAATATCCTGGTAATCATTCCACAAATGAAAATGCAACAGGTTATCTTCTCCAATCAGTATTTTGAAGGTTTCTTCAGGATACAGTTTTGTAATTTCAGTTAACGTATTGATGGTATAATTGGGTTTTGACAATCCAAACTCCAAGGTACATGCCCTAAATTTAGGTTGACTTTGAATACTCAGGTTGACCATTGCCAAGCGGGCTTCCTCCCTCAACAATTCATCCGTATCTTTAAATGGATTTTGAGGAGAAATTACAAACCAAACTTCATCGGCATAGCCATGCGTTAAAGCAGCTTGAGCAATAACCAAATGCCCGTGGTGAATTGGATTAAAAGATCCGAAGAATAATGCGATTGCCATTAATTTATGTTGTTGTGTGTTTTTTTGATCATTTGAATAAATTCCATACTCATGCGTAAATTCCATTTTTTAAGGCATTTACAAATATAGGTTGTCGTCCTCTGAGAGAGTTAATATCAGCTTTTGTAAGAATGTGTGCATCAAGTAGCATATTGTATTTCAAATCAATTGCATAACAAATATCCATTATTTGGGATACATCTTTGGTTGAGTTCATTTTATTCAAAACCACTAAAATATCAAAATCAGAATTTTCGTTTTCTTTTCCCGAAGCTTGTGAACCAAACAATACAAGTAGATTTAAGTCAAATTTTGCTAACAAATTTTGTTTCAAATCTTTTAAAATAATATTTTTTGTATTGCTTTCCATATTTTATAAATTCTAATGTAATTTAGAAATACAACTGTAATAATCCCAATTTTACTGACGTACAATTCCACCTGTAAGTCTTAACAATTCCGTTTCGGCTTCTATGACATCCAAAACAGCATCCAATTTATTCAAAGCTATAGACAAATAATTGAGTTGAACAGTTCTAATTTCTACCGAATTGAGCAAGCCACTTTTGTGTCGTTCTTCGGCCATTTGAATATTAAGATTGGCTGTGGCTAAATTTTCTTGAGCGATATTCACCAAAAGCTTTCTGAAATTGTACTGGTCTAAGGTTTTGTTCAAACTATTTTTAGCACTGATTTGCAGTTCTTGTAAAGTCAAAGAAGCAATCTTTTCCTGTACCAAGGCATTTTGAATATTTCGTTTTACCTGTCCACCATTAAAAATAGTGTATCTCAAATTTAAATTAACATAAGCCCCATAACTATACCCTACAGCTGTTCGCCCTTCATAAGAGCTGTATTTAGGGTCGGTTAAAGCAATACCCGTCAAGCTATTGACATTGCTATTCAACCCCGAATTTAAAGTCACACTAGGATACAACTGCGTTTTGGCCAAACTGGTATTGGTTTTCATCACCGCCTCGTTCAACAGTTGATTTTTGAGGTGTTGGTTATTTTCCAAGAGTTTCGCTTCCAAGTCTGCATATTGAAAACTTTTATTGGAATAACTTAACGTATCGGTCAGTAAAAATTGGGTATTTACCTCTTCACCCATAAACAAGTTAATGTTCTTAAGGGCATTGGTATAGCTCAATTCCTGCAATAACAACTGAGAAGAATCACTTAAAAGCCCATTTTTTTCTTGTAAATAATCGAAGCTATTGGCTTGACCATAAGCTCTTTTGGCTTCTACATACAACAACCGGTGTTTAGAAAGTTCTAATACTTTTTGACGAACGTTTAATTTTTCTTTTTCAAATACTGCCAAATAATACGCCATCATCAACGATTGAATTTGTGCCTGAATGACCAATTGCACGTTTCCTTCACTGAGATTAGTCAGTTGAGCTAAATTGTTTTTTTGAATAGAAACCCTATAACCGTTAAAAATGGTCAAGCCCAAATCAATTTGAGCGTTCAAATTGCCGGTCATCAAAACACCACCCAATGAGAAAGGATTTGCAGGAACCTGGTTTATCAAATTATTAGCCTCTGAAGCAACAAAAGTAATCGCAGGATATTTCCCTGTATTTCCCCAAGTATTGTTATTAGACGCAACTTCTTTGTTGGCAAGCGCTATTTTAATTTGGTAATTATTTTGCAAACACCTCGCAATGGCCTGCGCTAGACTCAATTTTTCTTGCGCAAAAACAGGCACACCAAAGAGCAGAAGCAGCAATACAATTTTATATGTTTTAATGGTCATTTGATACATTGCTCCATTTGAATAGCTTAGTAATTAATACATTTTTAAAAAAGGGTGTTGGTTTTGAATGTTGGTTTTGATTTAATTAAGTATCAATTAACTAAAAATGTCTTTTACTAAACATTCAACGCTAAACATTCAACACTAAATATTCAACATTCAACACTAAACATTATTTAATCCTTCAGATTTACACATAAATCCAGGATTCAGCAGATTTTCTTTGTTGTATTTAAATTCTTCTCCCGACAAATGGGTTACGGAACCACCCGCCGCTTTTAAGATGGCTTGCCCTGCGGCGGTATCCCATTCCATGGTGGGTCCACTTCGGTAATAAATGTCGGCTTGGCCGGTGGCGACCAAACAAAATTTCAACGAACTGCCCATACTCACAAAACTTTCAATGTCATATTTTGCCAACACCTGTGCATCTTCTTCACTGCCATGCGAACGACTTCCTGCGGAAATAAGCTTGCTTGTTTTGAGATTAGATTGAATTTTTTGAACCGCATCTCCAGCCATTTGCATAAAAGCGCCATGCGCATCACCCCAATACATGATGTCCAAAACTGGTGCATAAATCACTCCAACAGTAGTAATGTTGTTTTCCACCAAAGCGATATTTACTGTAAATTCCCCATTTCTTTTGATGAATTCTTTGGTACCATCGAGTGGATCAATGAGCCAAAAAGTTGTCCAGTTTTTGCGCACCTCATAAGGAATTTCTTTTTCTTCTTCAGAAATGATGGGAATGTGGGGATACAAAGATTTTAAAGCCTCCATAATGACCTGGTTGGAAGCTTTATCGGCAAGGGTTAAGGGAGAATCGTCTTTTTTTTGCTCCACATTTGCTGATAAAGCAGGATTGTGGTAAATATTTAAAATTTCATTTCCTGCTTTTTTAGCAATATCACAAATTTTTATAAGGTCAATCTTTGTCATTCAGAATATTATTTTAATATTTGTCCATATTTCGAAAAAATCAATATAAAATTCTGCAAAAGCAGTGGCGATATATTTATTTTATTCCGCAAATTATTCTAAATTTGTGGTTCTTTCAAGTAAATCAAAGTGTTTATCCAATAGATTACCATATATGCAAAACATTCACCCCATATTTGACAGCGTATTGCAACGTAACGACAAAGAAGCTTTACTGAAACAACATGCCATGGTGGTCTGGATGGTAGGCTTATCGGGTTCGGGGAAAAGCACTTTGGCCAAAGCGGTAGAAAAAGAATTGTACAATCAAGGATTTTTAACCCAATTGCTAGATGGAGACAATTTAAGAACAGGCATCAATAACAACTTAGGATTTTCAGAAGCAGATCGTCTTGAAAACATTAGAAGAGCAGCAGAGGTTGCCAAATTATTTTGTAATGCCGGCTTAATCACAATTTGCTCTTTTATTAGCCCGACGGAAGAAATCAGAACTATTGCCAAAGACATCATAGGAGCACAAGATTTTACAGAAGTATATGTCAACGCACCTTTCGAGGTTTGTGAACAACGGGATGTAAAAGGCTTGTACAAAAAAGCAAGAAATGGTGAAATCAAAAACTTTACTGGTTTAGATGCCCCATTCGAAGCCCCTCAAAACCCTGCTATTGAAATCCGTACCCATGAATTACCCATGGAAGATTGCGTAAAACAGTTGGTGGATTATATAGTATTAAGTACAAAGTATTAAGTACAAAGTATCGGAAAAAGAGAAACAACAATAAAATATAAATAAAGAACATTTCATTGTTCAAAATACTAAAAACTCATCACTCAAAACTAATAACTTAAATAATGGCCTACAATCTATCGCATTTAAAACAACTTGAAGCAGAAGCGATTCACATTATGCGTGAAGTTGCCGCTCAGTTTGAACGACCTGCCTTGTTGTTTTCTGGTGGAAAAGATTCCATTTGTTTGGTTCGATTGGCTCAAAAAGCTTTCTTCCCTGCAAAAATCCCTTTCCCTTTGGTTCACGTAGATACGGGACATAACTTTGTGGAAACCATCGCATTTCGTGATAAATTAGCCGCACAAGTTGGTGCTAATTTAATTGTAAGAAACGTGCAAGATTCTATCAATAGAGGAACGGCTCAAGATGAGAAAGGACCAAATCCTAGCCGTAATGGACTACAAACCATCACCTTACTAGAAACCATTGAAGAGTTTAAGTTTGATGCTTGCTTTGGTGGTGCACGTAGAGATGAAGAAAAAGCCAGGGCAAAAGAAAGATTTTTTTCTCACAGAGATGAGTTTGGCCAATGGGACCCTAAAAACCAAAGACCAGAATTGTGGAACCTCTACAATGGCAAAAAACAAGTAGGCGAACATTTCAGGGTATTCCCTATATCTAACTGGACAGAAATGGACGTTTGGCAATACTTGGATGCTGAAAAACTTGAAATCCCTTCCATCTATTATACCCACCAAAGAGAAGTGGTATTCAGAGACAATAACTGGTTAGCGAAATCTGATTTCATTACGCTAATGGGAGATGAAAAATACGAAACAAGAACTGTTCGATTCAGAACTGTTGGTGATATGACCTGTACCGGTGCCGTAGAATCTAACGCCGACACCATTGAACGTGTGATACAAGAAGTGGCTTCTGCCAGAAATACCGAACGTGGAACGCGTGCCGACGACAAACGTACGGAAGCGGCCATGGAAGACCGTAAAAAACAAGGATACTTTTAAATAGTGATAAGTGATGAGTGTTAAGTTTTGAATAAAAAAACATCCTTTATTCTAATCCAAAACACTGATAACTGACAACTGACAACTGAAAACTAAAAAAATGACTGAAGAAATAATACACGATTCAAAAGCCTATTTAGACATGGACTTGCTGAGGTTCACCACCGCAGGAAGTGTGGATGATGGCAAAAGTACCTTAATTGGCCGTTTACTTTTTGATTCAAAATCAATATTTGCTGATCAATTGGAAGCCATTGAAGAAGCAAGTACGCGTAAAGGAAAAGGCTATGTTGATTTATCTTTGTTGACCGACGGTTTACGTGCCGAACGTGAACAAGGCATCACCATTGATGTGGCATACCGTTACTTTGCTACGCCAAAAAGAAAATTCATTGTTGCCGATACCCCTGGTCATATCCAATATACCAGAAACATGGTAACAGGTGCATCTACGGCCAACTTAACCATTATTTTGATTGATGCACGTCATGGGGTGATTGAACAAACCATGCGTCATTCATTTATTGCTTCTTTATTGCAAATCAAACACATCGTCGTTTGTGTAAACAAAATGGATTTGGTGGATTATAGCGAAGAAGTCTACGAAAAAATCAAAGCCGATTACGAAGCATTCTCTGCAAAATTAGATGTGCCTGACATCCAATTTATTCCAATTTCTGCTTTGAATGGCGATAACGTAGTGGACAAATCTGAAAACATGCCTTGGTACCAAGGCGGTACCTTGATGTACAATTTGGAAAATGTGCACATCGCCAGTGACTTAAATTTCGTGGATGCTCGTTTCCCTGTGCAATATGTGATTCGTCCTCAAAATGATGAATACCACGATTACAGAGGTTATGCAGGGAAAGTTGAAGGTGGAACATTCAGACCAGGCGATGAAGTAGTCGCTTTGCCTTCAGGATTTACCTCAAAAATCAAATCGATAGATACTATTGATGGCCCTTTAGACGAAGCTTTCCCTCCGATGTCGGTAACGGTTACTTTGGAAGACAATATTGACATCAGCAGAGGAGACATGTTGGTAAAAACACTCAACCAACCAACCGTAAGCCAAGACATTGAGTTGATGATTTGTTGGTTGAACGACAAAAAATTAATTCCAAATGGTAAATACGTTATCAAACACACGACCAAGGAAGCCAGGTGCATTGTCAAAGAGGTACGTTATAAAGTAGACATCAACACCTTGCATAAAATTGAAGACGAAAAATCCATTGGACTGAATGACATTGGAAGAATCTTAATCCGAACAACTTCACCTTTATATTACGATAGCTATAAGAAAAACAGAACCACGGGTAGCGTAATTATCATTGATGAATTCACCAATGAAACCCTTGCTGCTGGAATGATTATTTAAGCTGAGTACAGGGTACTGAGTACTGAGTACTGAGTACTGGGTACAAAGTACTAGGTATTAGGTATTAGGTATTAGGCACAAGGTACTGGGTACAAAGTATTAGGTATTAGGTACAAAGAATTGAAGCCTTCAGATTTCTGGAGGCTTTTTTGTTTTTAATATTAATGTTTCAAAAAAACATTTTGTGGAGGAAATTAGAAATATGCCAAAGTCTCACAAATTATTACAATGAAACTCAACAGAACAACTTCATTTTTCATAAAAGAGTCAACATCAATAAACGGTTGAACAATACAACTAAAACGCTAAGCTTTAAACCTTAATAAATGTTTTATTTCTGTACATATACCATAACAGCAAATATAATATTCCAAAACCACCAATAATAGTGAGCATATTGTAATAGGCTCCGGTATATTGCTCTAACCCAAACAAGAAAAATTTAGCAATGGTTGGGAAACTTACCAAATGAGAGATCACATAAGCCGTGATTGCATTTATGCCAATCACCCTGAATGGAAAAGACCAGCGGATGTATTTTTTTACATCTATAATCCAATAAAAAATACTGAGTAAAATAAAACACAGACCAGAAGACGCCAATACAAAAGAGCTCGTCCATATTTTTTTAACAATAGGATGCCACATTCCAAGAAGCGATCCCAGCAATAACCCAGCAATCCCAAACAACAGTAAATTGAGTACAACTTGTTGTTGAGTACGCTTTGAGTTGATTAATTCTCCTGCCATTACCCCTGACAAGGTGGTGGCTACAAACCCTAATCCTGATAAAAACCACGTATATTGCTCTCCATCATGATATTTTCCAAACAATACATGATCAACATAAAAAGCAAAATTACGACCTGGAAGCAATACACTTTTCCCAAAACCTGGAACCATTGGCATAGTCAAAAGCAAGGTATAAAACACCAAACAAAGTATAAAAATAATATAGATCCATTTTTTATCTAAATGAATGTAGATCAAACATGAAAAAAAATAGCCTACAGCAATGGCCTGTAAAGTATTATTGAACACAAAAAAGTTTTCTGGATCAAATGCCAATAAATTCCCCTGAACAATCCATCCCAAAACAAATAAGAGAATGAACCGTGTAAGGATTTTTTTATACCAATTAAACATACGAGCATTTTCAATGGTAGTTTTGGACAAAGAAAATGGAATTACTGCACCTACTACAAACAAAAACAAGGGCATCACAATATCATAAAATGTGGAGCCAAACCATTCAGGATGATCAAACTGCAGGGCCAAATGGTGTGTAAATTGTGAACCAATGGCTTTATCTAATTGAATAAAAAACTTATCTGCAAACACAATTAAGAGCATATCAAATCCCCTCAAAGCATCAATAGACAAAATACGGTTTTGGGTTCTTAAATTATTGTCCAAAATAATTAGCGTTTATAATGATGAAAAACATATTCAGCAAAAAATCATAACGTCAATATGCAGCTTATATTTCAGTGTTTTTTTAACAGACTGCAATAAATTATAATTTAGTAATTTCCCGAAAACTATCCATATTTGTAATCAATCAACGACCCAATGAAGTACATCTATATTGTTATTGCCATTTGTATATTCAGTTCATGTGATTGGCTCAAACAAAAAACCAAAGAAATAGTTAATAAAAGTGGCGAAGTCATTGCCAAAACCGGATCCGAATTTATTGATGGCGTTTCAAAAGGTGTTGAAAAAACTTTTCAAAATGAAGTAGTATTTTCGGAAACATTGAAAACCAAAGGATTAAAAGCAGGAAAAATTATCATTATCAGTACCGATAGTATTTCATTTATGACAAAGGCATCCAACAAAAATCACCGCCAAACTATTTAGCGAATCGGGTCAGGAATATGGAAGAGCGAAACAAATCGTTAAAGGCAAAAAAGGTGACGCACAATATTTGGATTTCATTTTTCACAAAAGAACAAATATTGACGGAAAAGGGAAGGTTGTTTTTGAATAAATAGAACCATGAACCTCTCCAAATCAATCTCAAGTTTTAAGTATGCCTTTAAAGGATTGAAGTGCATGCTTGTGCATGAAAACAATTTTCGTGTTCATTGTTCAGCCACTTTACTGGTAAATTTCTGGCTTATTATTTCAAAATAAACATTACCGAGTGGTGCATCATTTTACTTTGTTGTGGGTTGGTAATGGCGATGGAAATCATCAATACGGCAATAGAAAAAACGATAGACTTGATTTGTCCAGAACAAAATCCAAAAGCTGGTTTAATCAAAGACATTGCAGCAGCAGCTGTTTTGGTAATGAGTATATGCAGCTTAGTAATCGGAATACTTATTTTTTTTAAATACTTATTTTGATGAATTCCAATTGGCAACCAACACAAAAAACCTCCTGCTAAAAAGAATGGCCTGCAATAGTAAAGAGATTAAAAATCCAATCCAGATACCGAGTGCATGCAATTGCAATTCAAAACACAAGTAAGCACCAATGGGCAAACCAATCATCCAGTAACACACAAAAGTAATGATGGAAGGAAACCTGTAATCTCCCAATCCCCTCAACAAAGCCTGACTCACACTTTGCAACGAATCGGCAATTTGAAAAATACCTGCCACCACAATCAAAGGTATTGCAAGCGCAATGACATCAGGCGCCTCAATAAAATGAGAAGCCAATGTAGCTGGAATACAGATAAAAACGACACAGGGCAGCAACACAAAACAAACGCCCACCGCCAGACTCACTTTTCCTGACAATTTCATCTGAGCCACGTCATTCCTTCCTACAGCTGCCCCAACCCTAATTGCTCCTCCGGCACCAAAAGCAAGAATAACCATAAAAGAACTCATGGCAACATTGATGGCAATTTGATGGGCAGCCAATTCTGTAGCATTGACCCAACCAATCATAATTGCTCCAAAACCATAAGCGGCATATTCTAAAACCGTTTGAAAACCAACGGGCATGGCTTCCGAAAAAATAGCCATGGCGTCTGCGATATTTCGTTTCAACTTCTCTTTGCCACTTCGGAGAATCACTTTAAAACTTGGAATATTTTTCAACAAAACCAACATCCCAATCATGACAATAAATTGGGTAATGGTATTGGTAATGGCGGCACCATTGAGCCCCAATGTTGGAAAGCCCCAATGGCCATAAATCAACAACCAGTTTAAAAATGCATCGATACACAAAGCACTGATTGACATGACCATGCCCAAGCGAGGATAAGAAATGCCATCGGCATAATGCTTGAATTGCAAATAAAGTATCAAAGGAAATACGCAGGGCATTAAGTAAAATAAAAATGCTTTCCCTTTAATGGTTACGCCTGTTTCTTGTCCGAGCCATTCGAATTTCCAGGCGGCCAATCCAATACACCCCATGAGAATCATTGCCAATACGGAAGAAAAGATTACGCCACCATACCAAAGCGAACGACATTTGCCCATGTCTTTTTGGGAAAAAGCAGTGGAAACCATGGGAGCAATTACGAGAGAAGCGCCTATCCCTAAAATTGAAAACAACAAATATACCGCATTGGCAGCACTTACCGCAGCTACAGCTTCAGTCCCTAGGGGGCCAATCATAAGCGCATCAATCAAATTCATCAATACTCCACTCAACTCCCCAATAGCAATTGGAATACTCAGTTGCAGTAATTTCTTAATTTCATTTTTAGTATCAACACCCAATATCATCAGCCAAAAATAAGCATAAAGTTGCGAATTGGTTGATATGCAGGACAGAATATTTTTATAAAAAACAAACAAAAATTAAAGCACACCAAGAGAGTTAGGGCTTGCTGAAAAACTCAAAAGCAACAAATAAGGAGTGTTGAGTTTTTAGTGTTGAGTAATTTGTAAAGTAAGCAGGTTGTACAAGGCACTAGGTACAAGGTACAAGGTACAGGGTACAAAGTACAGGGTACAGGGTACAGGGTACAAAGTACAGGGTACAAAGTACAGGG
>CALPQG020000057.1 GCA_943325655.2 Bifidobacterium breve
ACTATTTGGGGGAATAAAATATCAAATTGCTCAACAGCTGGAATTCTATTAGCGAATTCGAGTAGCAATTTAGTTATAAACGGAAACATTATAACTTCTTCTGCAATAGGAATGCATTTTGCTGGCACAGTAACTAACGCAAGTGTAACAAATAACACAATAAATCAAAATACTTCCGATGGCATTTCCATCGCTGCGGCCATCACCAACTCCACATTCACCAACAATACCATTACAAACACCAAAGATGGTAATGGAATCAATGTGTCTGCGGCTGCTGAAAACATAGCCATCAGAAACAATACCATTACTGGTAACAAATACTTAGGGGCTGGACTTCAACCAAGCAAAGGAAATGGTATTTACATGACGTTGGGTAAAACCTCCATCATCGGTGGTACTGGTGCAAATGAAGGAAACATCATAGCTGACAATGCTACCGACGGAATTAGCTTAAATGGTATTGCTGTAAATGGCGTAATGATGCGCAGAAACAGCATTACTTGTAATGGTGGTACAGGGATTAACTTAAACAGTAGTGCCAATACCAATTACATGTTTGACATCCTTAAAGTCGACACAACCAGTTCAACCGTTAACAGTATATCTGGTTTGTTAAAAAAACAAACTAACAAAGATGTTATCATTGAAGTTTACGGGCCTTCAATCGCTTGTAAACAATCGTGTAGTTCTGATTTTGGACGTCAAGGTTCTGTATATTTGGGAACAACCACTACAGATGCTAGTGGTAAATGGACATTAACATTGGCTTCACCAATTGCATTGACAGATGTACCTCAATTAACCGCTACTGCCACTACTCCAACAGCACTAAATGTTGCAGGAGCAGGTTTTGTTACCTCTGAGTTTTCTCGTTGCAGTGATATCTTACCGGTAGAGTTTCTGTCTTTCACTGTGACTAAAGTTCAAAATGGTGTTGCATTAATTTGGAAAACGGCTACTGAAACCAACAACGCTTATTTTATAGTAGAACACAGTACGGATGGCATACACTTTACGCCCATTGGTTCTCCGGTAAAAGGAGCTGGTACAACCTTACAAACGCAATCTTACAAATTCCTGGATATAGATCCTGCTAATGGTCTGAATTACTATCAAATTCGCCAGGTTGATTTGGATGGCAAATATGATTTCTCTACAGTAGAGGTGGTAAATCTTACGGGGGAATCCATGGTTACGGTTTCTCCTAACCCTAGCCATGGTCATTTCTCAGTGAAAATAATTGCTGAGTCGTCTTCATTATTCACCATTGATATTTACAATGCTTTAGGACAAGCCATTTACACAAAATCACTGTCTGTTTATGGTGGATTTGCAGAACAAAAAGTTATCCTTAACCATGTTGCTGCAGGTGTGTACACTTTAGTCGTTAAAAACGATACTGATTCCTGGGTTGAAAAAATCATCAAAGAGTAATTCATAACTCGCTACCGATATTAAAGAGTCCTGATGTGAATCGGGACTCTTTTTGTTAGTGTAGGGCAGGGTAATTTTCTAGCAGCGTGAAAGTCTTTGCAGACGCCGAGTTCAAAGGATTGTTAGCGGTGTTTTATGGGTAGGGGTAAATGCCCAAGTAGGCATTGGCACCACTTCACCTAACGCCTCGGCGGTGTCTTGATTTTCGTTGGTTACTTTTTTCATCCAGTGAAAAAGTGACAAAAGATAGCATTATAGTGAAAATTAATGGTCAAGCGAGTTTCTCAGCAGGCCCTATGTATGTTGGTTTTTTTAAGGCTACAAATTACATCAGCAACTACAAAATTATGTAATGTTACTTCGTTAAGTTTATCGATAAAAAAAATAGTTTTCCCGATAGGAGTGAATAGTTTTTATTGGATTTAACCATCAATTTCTTTTGAAATTTTCCAATACAATATTTAAACATTATGTTCGTAAATGTATTAAAAAGCCATTGCTTTTAAGTTTTAAAAGACAAATTCTTGATGTTATTTTCAATGAATGCATAACCTTATTGATACCCTTGCGTTCAATTCTATAGATTTTTCAAACAACGCTGCCATGAATGCTTTACCAAGAAATATCATCTTAAAAGAATTGGAAAATGTAGGAGACCATCATTTGGCTGATATCTTGAATTATATTCAATTTCTAAGAGGAACTCAGGAAACAGGGTCACAAAATGCCACTACTGCAGCGGAAGAAAATGTAAACACTTCAAATGCTTATCCCACTATTCATTTGAATAAGCCTGACTATATCATTGTCATGAATCATTTAAATTAATAGGTTTTAATTTAACTTAAATAATGAAAAGTATAATTATTTCTTTATAATTGTCATAAAATAGTTCACATGGAAGCATATATTGTTGCAGGATACAGATCAGCCGTTGGAAAATCAGGAAAAGGAGTATTTAGATTTACACGTCCCGACGATTTAGCCTCAGAAGTAATCAAGCATTTAATGGCCCAAGTGCCAGCACTTGAAGCAGAACGAGTGGATGATGTTATTGTTGGCAATGCTACGCCAGAAGCAGAACAAGGCTTGAATATTGGTAGAATGATTTCTTTATTAGGGCTCAATACCTATAAAGTTCCTGGCGTCACCATAAACCGCTATTGCTCTTCTGGCCTTGAGTCAATAGCCATGGCCGATGCCAAAATCAAGGCGGGCCAAGCCGATTGTATCATTGCTGGCGGAGTAGAATGCATGAGTCCTATTCCTTTTGGAGGATGGAAAATTGTACCTAACTATGATGTTACCAAAGCAAATCCTGATTACTATTGGGGAATGGGCTTAACGGCCGAGGCGGTGGCCAATGAATACCACATTTCAAGGGAAGACCAAGATTTGTTCTCTTTTAACTCACACCAAAAAGCTGTAAATGCTATAAAATCAGGCGCTTTCAAAGATGACATTGTTCCAATTCTTGTCAAAGAAACTTACCTTGATGACAAAGAAAAAAAGAAAAACAGGGAATATACAGTAGACACCGATGAAGGTCCAAGAGCGGAAACTACCTTAGAAGCATTGGCCAAACTTAAACCTGTTTTTCATGCCAAAGGCTCTGTGACTGCAGGAAATGCTTCTCAAACTTCTGATGGTGCTGCTTTTGTGTTGGTAGTTTCTGGGAAATTATTAAAAGAACTAAACCTTACCCCAATTGCCCGTTTGGTATCGTATGCGGTGGCGGGTGTTGAGCCACGTATCATGGGCATTGGTCCTGTGGCGGCCATTCCCAAAGCTTTAGACCGCGCTGGTTTGAGCTTGCAAGACATCCAACAAATTGAATTAAACGAAGCTTTTGCAGCTCAAGCATTAGCCGTAGTGCGTACTTTAGGCATTAATCCTGCTATTGTCAATGTGAATGGAGGCGCGATTGCTTTGGGCCATCCACTTGGCTGTACGGGTGCTAAATTGTCGGTACAATTGTTCAACGAAATGCGCAGAAGAGACCAAAAGTATGGCATGGTATCGATGTGTGTGGGTACAGGACAAGGTGCTGCAGGAATATTTGAATTGTTGTAATTGGTTGAGTACTGAGTACTGAGTACTCAGTACAAAAATATATATAGTAATATTATTCATAAAATACGCAGTACTCAAGACGCTGTACTCTGTACTAAAATCAAATAAAGAAATGGCTGCAACTACCAAAGGGGGAGATTTTTTGATCAAAGAATCAAATGCTGCTCAAGTTTTTATTTCAGAAGAATTTAATGAAGAGCAACAAATGATGTTGCAAATGTGTCGTGATTTCTTGAATACGGAGATTTTACCACACCTCGATCGCATTGATGCGCAGGAAGATGGTTTGATGCAAAAATTATTAGACAAAGCGGGCGAATTGGGCTTGTTGTCGGTGTCATTACCCGAAGCCTATGGTGGTTTTGGCAAAGATTTTAACACGTCTTTGTTAATTACCGAGGAATTGGGTAAAGGCCATTCTTTTGCCGTGGCTTTGTCGGCGCATACTGGTATTGGCACCTTGCCGATTTTGTATTTTGGTACTGAAGCACAAAAACAAAAATATATTCCAAAATTAGGTAGTGGTGAACTGAAGGCCAGTTATTGCCTAACAGAACCTGGTTCTGGTTCGGATGCCTTGTCCGCTAAAACAAAAGCCGTGTTGAGTGCCGATGGCAAACATTATAGCATCAACGGTCAAAAAATGTGGATTACCAATGCTGGCTTCGCAGATGTTTTTGTGGTGTTTGCTCAAATTGACGGCGATAAATTTACCGGATTTATAGTCGACAAAGGCACGCCCGGTTTAAGTCTTGGCAACGAAGAGCATAAAATGGGTATCAAAGGGTCTTCTACACGTCAGGTGTTTTTCTCTGATTGCGAAGTACCTGTTGAAAATATATTAGGAGAAATTGGAAAAGGGCATTTGATTGCTTTTAATATTTTAAATATTGGGAGAATTAAATTGGCTGCTGCGGCTTTAGGGGCTTCTAAAAGAGTCAATACCTTGGCAATTCAATATGCCAAAGAGCGTCAACAATTTAAAATGCCTATTGCCAATTTTGGTGCCATTCAACACAAATTAGCGGAAATGGCTGTACGTATTTATGCGACAGAATCATCCTTGTACCGTGCCGGAATGGCTATTCACCATGCGGAAGAATTATTGAAGGCGGCAGGCAAAACAGAAGCCGAAGCTTTGCTTGGCGCGGCACAAGATTTTGCCATAGAATGTGCTATATTGAAAGTAGCCGGTTCTGAAACCTTGGATTATGTCTCTGATGAAGGGGTACAAATTTATGGCGGTTATGGTTTCTCTGCCGATTATCCTATGGACAGGTCGTACAGAGATTCTCGTATCAACAGGATTTTTGAAGGTACCAATGAAATCAACAGGATGTTGGTTTTAGACATGTACATGAAAAAAGCCATGAAGGGCGAGATTGATTTGTTCTCTGCGGCCATGGCGGTTCAAAAAGAGCTCATGGGTATTCCTGAATTTGGGGAAGAAGACCAAGGGTTTTTAGCGGCAGAAAAGAAAGTGTTGCAAAATCTTAAAAAAGCAGCCATCATGACGGCTGGTGCTGCAGCACAAAAATTCCAACAAAAATTGTCCCAAGAACAGGAAATTTTAATGAATTTAGCCGACATGACCATCAATATTTACATGGCGGAATCTGCTTTATTGCGTACCGAAAAACTGGCTTCTTTGAAAGGTGAAACGGCCGTAGCGCTCCAAATTGATTTAGCCAAAACCTATCTTAATGATGCCGTAGATCGTGTCAATACCTCAGGTAAAAATGCCATCGTTGCCATGGCTGAAGGCGATGAGTTAAAAATGATGTTGATGGGCTTAAAACGTTTCACAAAAGCTACCCCATACAATACCAAGGAGGCAAGAAGAAGGATTGCTTCGTCGCTGATTGCTGCAGACCAATATATGTTTTAGTTTATCAAGTGCCCCAATGTTGGGGCACTTGATCATAATAGTATCCCTCACTAATTTTAAATCATCCCTGCATCGAAACTTTATAGTATTGATGACGTATCAACCTTTCTAACGGAATTGTAATTAACGAATTTTTTGTATGGAAAAAATCACACTAGAAGCCCATAAAAAAATGGTTGGAAGTACCGATGCGGTATTTTCCTTTCGGGGAATAATAGATATCGATTTGGTTGACCATGTACTTGCTTCGACACATGCAAAATTAGAAACATTTGAAGCAAATCCAGGGATAAGAAGGAAAGTGTATTTGGTGCTGGTGGAATGTCTACAAAATTTATGTAAACAGGTAGAGTGTCTTAACCATGATGACAGTCATTCAGGCGAATACGATAAATCTGCTGCTTCATTTATAATAAAAACGGATGCCAAAGGTTATTACATTGCGACTGCTAATTTTGTTGCAAATGATAAAGTCGAATCACTTTCTAATTGGTTGAATGAAATTAATTGCTATACCAGAGAAGAATTAAGAAGTGTTTACAATAAAATATTAACCAATAAGAGTTACAGCAAACAAGGCGGTGCAGGGTTAGGATTTGTTGATATTTTATTGAAAACAAACAATAAGTTGGAATTTACATTTGAATTTGTAGATGACAATTATTCATTTTTTAGTATTAATGTATGTGTTGAAAAATAAAAAAATAATTATGGATAGGTTAATTATAGAAGCAACAAAAAAAACACCAAGTGTTGATTTAGACAATTCTACTGGTATTTTAAACATTTCCGGAATGTCATGTAGTGAGAATGCAATGGGTTTTTTTACACCTATTTTTGAATGGCTTTCTCACTATGTTGCCAATCCTCAAGAGGAAACGGTGATGAATTTTAATTTAAAATATTACAATACAAGTTCAGCTAAATGTATTTTAGATATATTAGATAAATTGTTGGTATTGAATGAAGAAGGTAAAATATTGAACGTGAATTGGTACTATGATGAATCAGATGATGAAATGCTAGAGTCTGGCGAAAACTACAGTACCATACTTGATTTTCCGTTTAACCTGCTTCCAGTATAATGGGTTAAAAATGGTGCAATGAGGTGATATTTTCAAAACTAATCATCAATATTCAAGAGATTTACATCTATGACTAGGTGTAATTGCCTCTTCTCACATGTCTTATTCCTAATATTGTGCTTCTTTTAATGAACCAGTATTAGAATGAATGATTATTTGAAAGCATCAAAGACAAATCATTAATTTGAATACAAATAATGCAATGCTATCAAATAGGGTACAACGGTACAAATTAACAGGTGCTAAGAATAATAAGATAAAATATGGTAGCGTAAGAAAAAAATCTAACAGTGTCCTCGAAAAAAAGTGTTGCTTGTTTGCAATTTAATGTATTAACTATGAAACCTTCAAAAACACCTCTGGTATTTTGTGATGGTGATTTAGGTACGGTTGAACTTGCTGGAATGTCTTATTCAGAAGACACTTTTGTTTTTTATGAACCTATTTTTAATTGGATTAATGAGTACTTACAAAATCCAAATGAAGTCACCAATTTTAACATGAAAATAAGGTATTTTAATACCAGTTCGGTAAAATGCTTGTTTGATTTGTTAGAGATGTTTTCGAATTTATCCAAATCGGGTAAAAAGGTCAATATCAATTGGTATTATGACCAAGAAGACGAAGAAATGCGCGATACAGGAGAAAATTTCAGCAATATATTAAATTGTGAATTTCAACTGATGCAAAACTAGTTGTTAGTAGTTGCTAGTTTTGCGTTGATACTTGCCAATTCATCTCTCAATCGTGCAGCCTCAAGGAAATTTAATTCTTTAGCTGCTTTTTCCATTTGTTTACGGGTTTGATTTGCTAATTTTTCCAATTGCGTTTTATTGAGGTACTCCATCAAAGGATCTGCCGCTTGTGCCAATGGTACATACTCGTCATAACCACCATTTTGTTTTGTTCCAGATACACTCAATTCATCAATAGATTTTCTTACGGTTGTCGGAGTGATATGATGAGCGATGTTATAAGCAATTTGTTTTTGTCGTCTTTCTGCTGTGGCTTCAATTGCAATGGCCATCGAGTTGGTGATTTTATCAGCATACATGATTACTTTTCCGTTTTGATTTCTCGCCGCCCTACCAATAGTTTGTATGAGTGACCGTTTATCTCTTAAGAAACCCTCTTTGTCTGCATCCATAATGACGACCAAGGATACTTCTGGTAAATCTAATCCTTCACGCAATAAATTTACACCTACCAACACATCAAAAACCCCCATTCTTAATTCCTTTAATATTTCCACCCGCTCCATCGTTTTTATTTCAGAGTGTAAAAAACGGGCTTTGATGTTTGCTTTGTCTAAATATTTGGAAAGTTCTTCTGCCATTCTTTTTGTTAATGTGGTGATCAGTACACGCTCATTGACTTTAACCCTGGCCTCTACTTCTTCTAACAAATCATCAATTTGGTAAGTACTTGGTTTTACTTCAATTTCTGGATCTAACAATCCAGTAGGACGAATAATCTGTTCTACAACAACCCCATCAGATTTTTGTAATTCATAGTCAGCTGGTGTGGCACTTACAAAAATTGTTTGTCCAATAACGTTCTCAAACTCGTTGTAAGTCAATGGCCTATTGTCTAGTGCTGAGGGTAAACGGAATCCATAATCCACCAAACTTACTTTTCTAGAACGGTCACCGCCCCACATGGCTTTGATTTGTGGCATGGTAACATGACTTTCATCTACAATCATTAAAAAATCATCAGGGAAATAATCAATCAAACAAAATGGGCGTGTACCAGGCGCTCTTTTGTCAAAGTACCTGGAATAGTTTTCTATCCCTGAGCAATAGCCAAGTTCGCGCATCATTTCAATGTCGTACTCTGTCCTGTCTTTGATGCGCTTAGCCTCTTCAACCCTTCCATCAGCTTCAAAAGCACGAATTTGAGCCACCATTTCATCCTGAATTTCATGAATGGCTTCGTTAAGGGTTTCTTTTCCGGTTACAAAAAGGTTTGCTGGAAATATGGTGATGATAGATTCGTTGGATAATTTTTTTCCAGTTTCAGGATCTATGGTTTGAATTTCTTCTACTTCATCTCCCCAAAATAATATTCTAAAAGCAAAATCGGCATAAGCCGGAAAGATATCTACGGTATCACCTTTTACCCTAAAAGTACCTCTACTGAAATCTGCGGTAGTTCTGTTGTATAAAATATCTACCAAAGAAAATAAAAATTGACTTCTGTTTAATGCTTCGCCTTTGGTAACTTTTACCACACTTTTACTGAAATCTGCTGGGTTTCCAATACCGTAAATACAAGATACAGAAGCAACGATGACAATATCTCGTCTTCCTGATACCAAGGAAGCTGTTGCCCTTAACCTGAGTTTTTCAATTTCAGAATTGATAGACAAATCTTTTTCTATATATAAGTTGCTGGAGGCGATATAGGCTTCAGGTTGGTAATAATCGTAGTAAGAAATAAAATACTCCACACAATTGTCAGGGAAAAAACTTTTCATTTCCCCATAAAGTTGTGCCGCCAGGGTTTTGTTATGACTTAAAATTAAGGTGGGTCTTTGCACTTCCTGAATCACATTGGCCATGGTAAATGTTTTACCAGATCCGGTTACTCCTAATAATGTTTGTGCCTGATCGCCATTATTAAGCCCTTTTACGAGTTTCTGAATAGCTGTTGGCTGGTCTCCTGCTGGAGCATATTCTGATTGTAAATTGAATTTCATGTAACACTAAATGTTTATACCTGCAATTTCATTATTTAAAACTGATTTGAAAGCTTCTTTAAAAAAGAATTGAATCATTACCTTAATAATAAGGTGCTTTTGCCTCAAAAAGTGTAAACAATTTTAATGTTTTTATGTTCAAATGATTTTGAATTTTAGTACTTGATGATTTTTTTCGGGTAACAATTTCAGGTATGGATTACTGCTTTTTCATACAGTTATTTATTGATTTACCAATGCCCAAAATCAGTCTAATGGTGGCAGTTTTTTTAGAGCATCTTCTCAAGCTTATTTCCCATTAAAATGATCCATTTTGATGCTTTGAAATATTTGAATAGTACAATTTTTTGTCGCATTTTATACGTTTATAATTTTTTTAATTTAATATATTGACTATTAAACTTTTGTGTTGTCTTAATGAAAGAATAGCTTTTAATATATATTATTAAGTTACTAAAAATCAGTATAATCTATTTTATTGTTTTTTGTATTTTAAATTAATTATGTAAGTAAATTCAGATTTTTAGACAATTTTTGATGATTGTGAAAAAAAGTGGGAGAAAATGGTAAAAAGTGGTGGGATTTAAATGCGGATTTTTTATATTTGTAGAAAGCGGTACATAAAACCGTTTGGTTTAATTATAAACTATTGTAATGGCTTATTTTTCAGGAGAATATGAATGTACTGTAGATACGAAAGGCAGAATGCTCTTGCCTTCGCGTGTAAAAGTGCGTTTGCCTGAAAATCATCATGCCGAGTTGGTAATTCAAAAAAGTACTGACCCTTGTTTATTGATTTATACAATTCCAGAGTGGGAAAAAATTGCAGAGAAAATATCTTCTTTAAATGAATTTGATGAAAATACTGCGATGGTCCAAAGAAATTTTTTGAGAGGAAATACAGAAGTTGATTTAGACAATATGGGAAGGTTCCTGATTTCAAAAAGAATGTTGGAACATGCAGGCATAACCAAAGAGGCAATTTTAGTAGGACTAGGCAATCGATTAGAACTTTGGAATCCGGAGATTTATGATGCTTACTTAATTAAAG
>CALPQG020000058.1 GCA_943325655.2 Bifidobacterium breve
CACTAGATTGACTTTTATTATGTACATTGGCATCAAAAGTAGCTTCTAATCCATAGTGTCCTTTCATCAGTTTACTTCTTTCATAATCATGACTGTGTCCACACAAAATTAAATCTACCCCCATGCGTTCTAATATTCTAATAAAGTTTTGCCTGATTTTTGCCAAATCTGTTTCAATGTCTGAATTATGAGACCCCATGGTATAAGGTGGGTGATGCCAATAAGCAACAGTCCACTTTTGTGTGTTTGCAGCCAAATCTTTTTTAATCCATGTTACCTGTGCACCCAAAGTATCGTATAAAAGCAAATTATTTTCAGTACCATAAGAGTCTAGAGAAAGAAAATGCACATTGCCATAATCATAAGAGTAAAATGCTTGGTTATTAGACGCTATACCACCTGATTCTCCATTTTCAGGCGTATCAAAAATGGTATAATAGGGTATGTTTTGACTTTCAATTTTGCCCGTGTTATTGTTGTCATAATCGTGGTTTCCAGGTGCTGGCCAAAGCATACTATTTTTTAAGTGTGTATTTTGATAAATATCGAAAAAACCTTTTTGATATTCCGCATCAAATCCCGATTCATAGGCATTGTCTCCTAATAACAGCACACCATGGGTAGTGTCAGCACCCATGAAGTCAACATATTTGTCACGTACATTCACCTGATTTACTTTGGTTGTTCCACAATCACCCAACACCCAAAAATTGTAACTCCCTTCATTTCCTATTGTTGGGTTAGTTGTAAAATGATTATCCACATCACCCTGCAATACTTCATTTGCATTTTCAATACTATAATAATAAGTAGTATAAGGAAGTAATCCTGTTATTTCTAAGGTATGGTCTGTTCTTGAACCTGCCAAAATCACTTGCTTAGGGAAGTTTCCAAAACTAGTTCCGTAACTCACTTTACTGTCTGTTGCAAGCGAAGTTCTCCATTTTAATGTTATACTTGTAGTGGTTGCTTTTTGTAAATAAGGACCTCTTGTTATTGTCAAGGGATTAACAAAAGCAGTACTACCCAATAGCTCCAAATCAAAAGTAATGTCGGAACTTGTTAAGTTTGCTTGGTGAATTTCTACTGCTACCGTATTGCTTCCTGTTACAAAAGTTCCGGCAGGCAAAGTGATAGGTTGCCAGCTACTTTCATTGGTACCAGCCATGTCGGACGAAGCAAAGGTCGAAAAAGAAATGGTGCCAACTGGCATGTTAAGCCTTGAAACTTCTACTCCGTTTACATATACCACAATGCCATCGTCTCTTTTAACATTCATTGTATAGAAGGTGTACAAACTGGCATCAGCGATGGTGAAAGTTTTTCTAAAATAGGTAGTGGTATATTTGCTGGCACTATTTGCTCCGAAATGCACAACTGTTTTTTCGTCCGCATCACCATACCCAAATTCAGAAATACCCGTTTGCCATGAGTCGTCTACAAAAGCCTTGTCTCTCCAAGAGGTACCTTGGTTAGTGCCATTATCCAAATATTTCCAGGCATCTCCAGCATTAATGAAGGTAGTATTTTGAGCCATAACTAAATGGCTTAAAATTGTGAATACAAGTAGGTTATAAATTTTCATACGCATAAACTAATAGAATTGGAAATAGATTAAAATAATACTCCTCTTTTCAACTATTGATTATTTTGTATAAAGGTAAAAAAAGTTTTTATCTTTCAAAAAATAATTATAAATTTTCGCAATATAATTATAAGCAAGCCATTCATCTTAAAAAAAATAATTTGAAAGAAAAAATGTACTATAGCGCTTTCTCTATGGTATTGTCAAGAACCTATAAATTTCAACATGAACGGTATAATTGGAAAAGTATCCCTTCTGGTAAATTCATGATAGGCATAATTTTGAATATTGATTACCCAAAACAAACGTATCAATTGATGGACAGGAAAATATTTCAGTAATAAGCGTAGGTTCAATTACAAAAAACAGGAAAGCGTATCCCAAAGAATTATACCCCTACCTTTTTTGTAATTTTTCTCCAGGCTTTCCCGATATTTGCTATCAAATCGCTTGGCATCATACTGATTTCACTGGTTTCATCAAGTGCAATATCAGCCGCCATTCCATGCAGAAAAACACCTAAAATAGCCGCATGTTCCGAGCTATACCCTTGTGCTAAAAAAGCGGTTAACATTCCGGTAAGCACATCACCACTTCCTCCTTTTGCCATGGCAGGATTTCCGGTAGCATTGAAATACACCTGACCACCTGGACAAATAATGGCTGTATGCGCTCCTTTTAGAACAATATAACAAAGGTGTTTGTCAACAAATTCTAATCCTTTTTGTATTTGATCGGCCCTTGAAACTGAAGTGCCAAACATACGATCAAACTCTTTTGGATGAGGCGTAAGAATACTTCCTTTTGGAATAGCATTTAAGGCATTATTTAAATTCAAAATGGTAAGCGCATCGGCATCAAAAACAATGGGTTGATGGTAATTGGCCATCAACGAAGCCACTAAATTTTTGGTTGAAGGAGTAATACCCAAACCTGGTCCGATACCAATACTGTTATAATTAGAAAAATTAATCTCCTCCTCATGGGTTTTACTCATCGCTTCCGGTACTGAAATTTGAAGTATCAGTTCGCCAAATTTTGGCGTGTAAGCAGTAAGTAAACCTGAGCCACTTTTCAAACAAGCTTTAGCCGCCAAAATTGCCGCTCCCATTTTCCCAGCACTCCCAGCAATCAATAATGAATGTCCAAAAGTGCCTTTATGAGAAAACTTATTTCTTTTTTTGATAAAATTTATATCTTCCATTTGCAAATAACAGTAGGAAGATGGTGTATTGATGGTGAATGTTGGATCTAAACCAATATCTAAAATTTCAAACTCACCCACATACGCTTCATTTTTGGGATACATGAAAGCCAATTTAGGTGCCTGAAAAGATAGCGTATTAGTTGCCTTAAATGCAGTCGAAAAAGCAGGAAGTAAATTGTCGCTTGACAAACCGGAAGGAATATCAATAGAAATTTTATGGCAGGAAATCAGGTTTGCTTTTTGAATTATTGTTAAGGGCAATCCAGTAAGCGGTTTGTTTAATCCTGTTCCAAAAACAGCATCAATCAAGACGGTATTTACAGTAAAAGAATCAAAAAAAGTATCCATATTTTCAATCATTTCAACATTCGTCAATTTCAACTTTTCCAGGTTTGAAATATTGTCAGCACTGTATCGATCTGACTTTATCCTATAAACTTTAACGCTATACTTGCGATTATCAAGTAACCTGGCCAAAGCCAAACCATCACCACCATTGTCTCCATGACCACAAATTATACGAAATTCATTGGATTGAAAATGTTCCAAAATCCACTTCAAACAAGCATTAGCAGCCATTTCCATCAAGTCAACACTTAATATATGTTGCTGTTGAATAGTATACTTATCCCAATCTTTAAGTTGTTGTTGTGAGAATATTTTCATAATGTGTTAGATTCTTGTGTTAATATTAGTAACTAAAAAATTCATTTTATAGTATAACCATTAATAATACTTATAATTTCTTGTTGAAATAAAAGTTTTCTCTCTATTTTTGAAACAAATTCAATTTATGGCAGGTACTATAACATTCTCAATGATTAAACCTGATGCTGTGGCTGCAGGTAACAGTGGTTCAATTCTTAAAATGATGGAGGCGGCAGGATTCGAAATTGTAGCCATGAAACTTACTTCTTTATCATCCAAACTTGCAGGTAAATTTTATGAGGTTCATAAAGGAAAGCCATTTTACAATGGCCTTGTTGAATTTATGTCAAGTGGACCGATTGTAGCACTTGTATTGAAGAAAGAAAACGCAGTACTTGATTTTCGCACCCTGATTGGATCAACCAATCCAACAAACGCTGAAGAAGGAACCATTAGAAAAATATTTGCTAAAAGTTTAGAACAAAATGCCGTTCACGGATCTGATTCAGCTGAAAATGCAGCGATAGAATCTTCTTTCTTTTTTTCTATGCTTGAAATGAAACTTGAAAACTAAATCAAAAATTTGATAAGAACCTTTAAAAACATATTATTTTTATTGTTACTGCTGGGTACTATTTGCGTAGAAGCCCAGCAACGCTATACATTTAATCGCCAAGATTCATTAAGAGGAATGCTTAGTCCTTTGAGAACTTGTTACGATGTTACTTTTTACAACCTCAATGTTAGAATTAATCCTACCAAAAAATACATTCAGGGATACAATGAAATATTTTTTAAAGTAATAGAGGATTTTGACAAAATGCAGGTTGATTTATTTGAAAACCTACAAATTGATTCCGTTATCTATAAAGGGAAACGTCTACCTTATGAAAGAGAGGGCAATGTCGTGTATGTATATTTTAACAACAAGCTGCAAAAAGGGTCTCAATCCATGATTAAATTTTGCTACTCAGGCGTTCCTGTAGTGTCTGTAAATCCTCCTTGGGACGGCGGATTTGTTTGGCAAAAAGACAGCTCCAATTACGACTGGGTTGGAGTTGCCTGTGAAGGAAGAGGAGCAAGTTTATGGTGGCCATGCAAAGACCACCTTTCAGATGAGCCTGATAGTATGAGCATTAACATTGAATCACCTGTACATTTGTATTGCGTTTCCAATGGGAATATTCGTAAACGCATGGACCTTGATGATGGCTACGCACGACATGAATGGTTTGTGAGTTACCCAATAAACAACTATGACGTCACCATCAACATTGGGAAATATGCCATCATTTCAGAAAAATACAAATGCATTGATGGAGATACTTTGCCTCTAAACTATTATGTATTAAGGTACAATTTAGATAAAGCCAAAAAGCATTTTAGCCAGATACCCAAAATGCTAGAATGTTATGAAAAGTTTTTTGGAAAATATCCATTCAAAAAAGATGGATTTGCATTGGTAGAAGCTCCCTTTTGGGGAATGGAACACCAGGAAGCCATTGCTTATGGTAACCATTATAAAAACAATGATTTTGGTTTTGATTATATCGTTGTACACGAAAGTGCACACGAATATTTTGGCAACGCCATTACCTGTAAAGACCACGCTGAACTCTGGATTCATGAAGCTTTTGCGACTTATGCCGAAGTGTTGTTTGTAGAATATACCCAAGGTAAACCTGCTGCTCAATTGTATCTCAACCAGATGAAAGAAAAGATCAGGAACAAAGAAGCTATCCTTGGACCATTAAATGTAAATTATCATGGCTGGCAGGATGCGGATATGTATTACAAAGGTGCCTGGATGTTGCATACCTTGAGAAATGTAATTGACAATGATGTGCTTTGGTTCAACATCTTATTGGGAATGTCAAAAGACTTTAAGTTTAAAAATGTGGATACCAAACAGGTGGTTGATTATTTTAACAAGAAAACCATCCTTGATTTGAATAACATTTTTGACGTTTACCTGAAAAACAATGAGATTCCAACCTTGATTTACAAGCTCAAACAAAAAGGCAGTAATGTGGTGATGAAATACAAGTGGAAAGCAAATAAGAATTGGTTTAGAATGCCTTTCAAAATTAGCTTTGGCGAAAACATTGATTTCAGAATTTACCCAACCTCCAATTGGAACACCGAAGTTTTTCGTGACCAGGATGTAGACAATGTTAAACTATCAACAGACCTATTTTATGTCAATGCTCAAAAAATTCACTAACCTTTTAGGAATCATCTTGTTGGTAAGTTTACAGGTAAATGCCCAAAAGGTAATTGTTACCGAACATGAACTCACCATTGACAATGTTAGCAGAAAAGGAATGTCGACGACGATACTGCTGGAACAAGAAATCACTGAAAAATCCTGGCTCAAAAAACTCAAGGAATTTGGCAAAGTGGATGCTCAAAAAAATGTTTATACTGTTGACATTGCTTCCATCATTGGAATTTCTTCCACGCCAGTTAGAATTATTTCTACCATTAACCAAAGTGACAAAGGCTCCAAAGTATTTTGGTCTATTGAAATGGGAAAGGCGTATGTTTCTACCAAAGACGATCCTGCAAAATACAGTACTGCTGAAAAAATATTACACGATTTTGCGGTAATGGTGTACAGAGAAGACATCAATGACCAAATCAAAGACGCAGAAAAAGTGTTGTCACAAACGGTAAAAGTTCAGGAAAAGAAAGTAAAACAAGGAACAGATTTGGTCAACAAAGTAGAACGAAATGGCCAACAAAAAATCAACTTGGAACAAAAATTAAAAGAAAATGCAGCAGAATTGATTCAACTGAATAAAGACATAGAACAAAATAAACTTGATCAGGCGGCATCTGTCATCGAAGTAGATAAAGTTAAAAATGCTGTAGAAGCAGTAAAAGCAAAATTATTGAAGGTAGAATAGTTTTCTGTTCAGCGTTTTCAGTTCAGAGTTTTCAGTTTAGAGTTTTCAGTTCAGAGTTTAGAACATCTAGTATGATTAACTTGACGGATATCGAAAACAAATAATTGCTTAATGGTTTATTGATTAGAATATTAAGCTATGAGAAAATTTTCCTTCAAAGGAAAAAACGCTATACTCTTTACTCTGAACTCTGAACTGAAAACTCTAAACGCTATACTAAAAACTAAAAAAATGGCACACAAAAGAGAAGTAGGATTTATAGGATTTGGAAGTTTCGGGAAATTTATCATGCCATATTTAAGTCCTTACTTCAATGTGAGTGTATATGACAAAAGAGACGTAGCGGCAGAATGTAAAGCTTTAAAAGTTTATTGTGGTACATTAAAGGAAGTAGCTTCTAAAGAAATTGTAATCCTAGCGGTTCCTGTTCAATTTTTAGAAACCGTGATCCAGGAAATTGTTCCTTTTGTACAGCCAAATGCCTTGATTGCAGATGTGTCTTCAGTGAAAGTAAAGCCCATGCAATTGATGGAAAAATACTTTCCGAATACCGTGCAAATTGTTGGCACACACCCTTTGTTTGGACCACAAAGTGGGAAAAATGGCATTGAAAACCTCAACCTTGTATTGTGCCCTGTAAGAACCAGCAGGACTGAAATTATTAGAAAATTTTTTAGCAACATTTTAAAGCTAAATGTCCTTGAACGCTCCCCTGAAATCCATGACCAACAAATGGCTTATGTGCAGGCATTGACCCATTTTGTGGGAAGAGCAGTGAACAACATGGACATTCCAGATGTAGAACAAAAAACCCCTGCTTACCAATATTTATTAGACATCAAAAGAAACCTCGGACAAGATTCTATGGATTTGTTCCTAACCATTGAAAATGAAAATCCGTATGCAAAAGATGTCCGTCAAAAATTCATGACGGAGCTTGAGAGATTGGATAAAATTTTACTATAAATTCCCCTCCAATTGAATGAAAGAAAAAACTTATTGTTATACATTTTAATAACATTTCTTTACTTCAATGCTCCCGCACAACAGCGTGAGGCAATACCTGTTTCGCTTGTACCTATTCCTCAATCCGTGGTAATAGACAAGGTTAAACGCACATTTTACAAGACTGCTGCCTTTCGGTTTCTGATGGCGTCGACAAACGACTATTCGATTACGCCAATAGGTTCTTGCGAAGAATTGATGCTAGAACCGGTATATTTTTTACGCAAGGAATAATTTCAGAAACACACCCACAAAGACCGGCATTCCCCACTTTATCCATCAACGTTGTAAGAAAAGCAAGCCTGGATATTCAGGAAAATGAAGCCTACACCCTCAGTATCAACGTTGACAAAATAGTATTGGAAGCCGAAACAGATTTTGGTGTCATGCATGGACTTGAAACACTTTCTCCATTGTTAGTGAATGATGAAACAGGGTATTTTTTCCCGAAAGTAGAGCTCAAAGATTCCCCAAAGTTTCAATGGAGAGGTCTCATGATTGATGTGGCAGACCATTTCATTCCTGTAAACGCCATTAAAAGAAATATCCATGGATTAGCCATGGCAGCAATGAACATTACTTAGGGTCATTTATATGACAATCAATTATTTATAATATAATTTAAGTGGTTTACAAAATTATACCAAACAGTTTCTGACGGTCAATTGTATACCCAAGCCCAATTCAAATAAATAGTTTGGTAATTAGTGACATTAGAAAATCTCAGGAAACCAATAAATCTAACCTACTCTCACAATATGATGCCCGTTGTGAATGGGCAATCTTAGAAGACATACAGATGTTGTTAGATTTGACAAATGCTGATATGGCTAAAAAAAGAGTTGAAAATTCAGCACCTTCAAAAAAAATAGCCATTATACCCTTAATCCAATTATATATTAGATATTTACCATAAGCCTTGATACTCTCTGTTTTTATTTTTAATATTGTATGTTTGGATAGTACCATAAGTAGCTATGCGCTTACTTTTAGTTTCTATTTCGTATTGATAAGACAATTAGCACATTCATAAACCCATGAAAAAAATATCCCTTGCCATTGCTCTGTTTCTTTCAAGTTTGATTGCTGGAGCACAAACATTTACAGTAAATAACGTTTCTGGTAGTGGTCAAAATAGTTGGGATTTAGACGCCATACAAATTGGTTGTAATCAAAAGACAATGCCTCCCTATACTGGTCCACATACCACTGGGACATTTTTTGAAGCTTTGCAACAAGCAAATTTAGGAAACATAAAAAAAATTGTTTTCGCACCTGGTGTTAGCAACGTTGACCTTTCCTCACGTTGGCAGCAAGTAACCATACTTTGTGCGAGTGGCGTAAAAATTACTGCTGATCACCCAGTTACAATAAAAAGTGCATTAAATACTTCTTACAAAGCATTTACGGTTACCGGTACAAATGATACGATAGAAAACATTACTTTTCAAGATGCCTATTTGGAATTGAATGGTACTTCAACTTACCTGTATAACAACACTTTTATTTCAACTCAAACCATAGTAGGGATTTGTTTATTCAATACCTCCAAAAATAAAATTGAGAAAAATAAATTTATAAAAAACAATGGTTCAGGAAATAATTCAGCCATCAGGTTAGGTACAAACCAATCAGAAACTATTTGGGGAGTTACCGGCAACGACACAATAATAAACAATACCGCTACAGGTTTCTGGAATGGAGTTGAGGTAGGAAGATGGAACAATGCGAATCCTACTTGTAATAATTTATTGATTAAAGGCAATTCTTTCTATTCAAACAGAAATACCGGAATTTATTTAATTGCATCCTCTTCAAGTACAGTTGATAGCAATTTTGTATATGGCAATATTGGTGGAGGTTTGTCTGTTGAAACTAGCTCTGACAATGTAATTGTAAAACAAAACAAAATCCATAACAATAGTGCTCATGGAATAAGTGTAATTAGCAGTAATAATATTTTGATAAATGCTAATGAAATTTATGGCAACAGTACAAATGGAATTTCTATTTCAACTTCAAACAGCTCTAATGTAACAAATAATAAAATTGGAATAGATAATTTGGGAAATATAAGTGGAAATAGATACAATGGTATAGAAATTTTAGGTGGGCAAAACCATAGAATTGGTAAAGCCAATAACGGAAATATAATTGTGGCAAGTGGTAATGGTACTTTTAATGACAATATTTTAACCAGAAACAACGGTATTAGATTTGGAATTGGAGGAGGTGTACTTCCAACAAACTCATCCATCAAATCTAATTATATAGGAGTTGATGAAAATGGAACCCAAAGTGTTGCTTTAGGGAGTAATAGAAGTGGAATATTTTTTGATACTTTAGCGGCTTTATCAACGACATATTTAAATGATACTATTGGTGGCAATACAATGCCGGAAGCAAATATAGTTGGTAATAATGGAACAAGTAAAGGGGCTGGTACAGCGGGTATAAATATAAATAATTTCAATAGTGGAATTTTAATTGTTGGGAATTATGTAGGTATTTCAAATAAATTAACTTCAATTTCAAATTATTTCGATGGGATACTCATAAGAGGAGCTAATCATAACCAAGTGATTAACAACAAAGTTGGGTATAACAGTCAGGGGATATCTATTCGTTACAATGTTACCTCTTTAGGAACTGCTTCTGCTCAGTCTTTATTCAATGTTGTAAAAGGAAACTACTGTGGTACATCTAATGGTATAGATTCGCATCCCAATATTGATTGTGGACTTTCAATAGAATGGGGTTCAAACAATAACAGACTAGGTGGAACTGGCGTTGGTGACACCAATATTGTTATGAATGAAAAAATCGGAATCTGGGTTGCCGGAC
>CALPQG020000059.1 GCA_943325655.2 Bifidobacterium breve
CTACCACCTCAATGAAGCAAGTGGCGTACCTCTGACTTTTTATTTGTACAGTAAATACCAATCTGTTGAGGCCGTAAAACAAAAAGTAGTGTTTACAACACATACGCCTGAACGGGCAGGTAATGAGGAACGTAAAATTGATTTGCTCAATCAGATGCATTTTTTTGACGGGATTTCTTACCAAACTACTTTGGAGATAACGGGGCAAAGGGGGGATAATTATAATTATACTTTAGGTGCTTTAAGGCTTAGCCGTAAAGCCAATGCCGTTTCTAAGATTCATTTGGAAGAATCAAAAAGGATGTGGAAATCATTTGAGCCTATTTGTGACATCATCTCCATTACCAACGCGCAAAATCAAAAATACTGGCAAGACAAAGACTTGAAATCAGCTTTGGATAAAAATGATTTACAAGGATTAAAAGCAAGAAAAAGAATTTTAAAACAAGAACTGTTCAAAGAAGTTGCCAACCAAACCGGGAAGTTATTTGATCCTGATGTACTCACCATTGTGTGGGCAAGGAGGTTTACAGGCTACAAAAGAGCTGATTTTTTACTCAAAGATTTTGAGCTGTTTACTGAATTGGTGAACCGCAGCGATAAACGTGTTCAAATTATTTGGGCAGGAAAGCCGTATCCTTTTGCAGATGTAGAAATTCAGCTTTTTCGCCAGATGCAACAAAAAACGGAGCCCTTCAAAAACGTAGCGGTGTTGACAGGTTATGAATTGGAATTGTCGGCAATGTTGAAAAAAGGCGCTGATATTTGGCTCAATACCCCAAGGTTTTCCAGGGAAGCTTCGGGTACAAGTGGCATGACTGCGGCCATGAATGGTGCCATTAATTTTTCGATTCCAGATGGTTGGGTGGCTGAATTTGCAGTGCATGGCCATAATGCTTTTTTAATTCCTGTAGCAACAGCATATTTGGGCAACAATGAATTGTTGGACAAAGAAGAGCATGTCAGTATGTACCGTATTTTGAAGGAGGAGATTATCCCTTGTTATTATACCCAACAAGAAAAATGGTTGGGGATGGTATCAAACAGTATGAGAGAAGTGACCCCTCAATTTGATTCAGACAGAATGGTGACCGAATATTATGAAAAGATGTATTGAGGATTGGGTTAAGCATTCTCTTCTACTTGGAGTGGATGGGCAATGTTTAGCGTGATATCGATAAATTTATTTTGTTTTTTTTATAAATATCCTATCCAATATACTATATTTTTATCCGTTGATATTAAATGCTTTGTGTGAAATTATTTTTTATTTTTAAATGCTAACTTTTATGAAACTTAACTTATTTTTTGTAAAAATAGCGGCTGGTGTCATTTTTTTGATGTGCTGCTTTCAAAATGTTTTTGCTCAGTCTTACGCCGACAGTTTGGCAAAAGATGAAGACGCTATTGTAACGGCCATTTCAGCATATTCTACTGAAATTAGAAATGCGATACTGAACGTATCAAAATATCCTCAGGCCATTGTAAAAATAGAACGAATACAGTCTAGGTCTAGTCAGGCATTTCAGGCTTTGGTGGAGCAATATCCAAAACAGGATCAGGAAAAAATTTACAGCGCCAGTCGTTATCCTGAACTTCTTCAACACCTTTCCCAAAACAAGGGAATGAACAAAGGACAAATCAATTATGTAATGAAAGACTATCCTGAAGAGATTCAAAATCAGGTATTTTTTTTATATAATGCTCATTTTGATGATCTTGTTAAAATGAATAATTTGTACCAGTCGTCTCAAATGGCATTTCAAAAAGTATTGGAAGATTATCCGCTATCAGTAAAAAATGATTTTCAAAAAGTAATTTCTATGCCTGATGTCATGGAGCTTCTGGTGAATAATATTGACCTTACCATGAGTCTGGGTGAAAATTATAAAAGCAATCCCTATAAAGTTACGAAACTTTTAGATTCGGTAAGTGAGGCCCTTTCTAATCAAAAATCACAAGATTTAGCCCGTTATAAAAAGGACGTCGATTCGAATCAAGCCTTGCAAAATGAAATGAAGAAAGCTGCCAGTGATTATGCAAAATCAACCAACCAATCAGACACTTACATTACGAATAATATTTACGACAATACGCCATATCCTTATTGGTATGGCTATCCGTTTTGGTATTCCTATCCCACCTGGTATCCGCAACCCCTCTATTACCAAACAGGTTTTTACTTTGGCTCCAATGGTAATCTGTTTGTTGTAGGACTTCCTTCCCTGGGTTTTTCAAACTGGTTTTTTAATTATGGGTACAGGTATTATCCCAATATGTACAACCATTACAGGTGGTATTACAATGATCACAGCGGTTATCATCATTACCATTCACCACATCACGGGTTTAATGATGAGGCCTATAAACATTTTTCAACTCCCAATAGAGGGGGTAGAAGTAATGCCATCAAAAATATCAATGGACCTAGAAGCAGTACGAGAAGTCCCCGACCCAATTATTTGCCTCAAAATAATTTTAACAGCAATGGGTACCGTCATTTTGAATCAAAATCATACCACAATTCTGGTTGGAACAATGTAAATCATGGAGGTGTAAGAGGGGATTTCGGAAGAGGAGCTGGCGTTCATTGGGGAGGTGGAAGAGCAGGAAATGCAGGTGGAAATACAGGAAGAGGAGGTGGAAGTCGTGGCGTGCGTGGCCGTTAATGTGGGTTGAAAAAATGTATACATGCTATTTGTGCGTGAGATTATTATTCTCAAATAAAGAATAATTCACTTTTACACTTATCTTTGTTTTTCAACCCAAAAAATCTACTGTGTATAAGTTTATCAAACCAATTTTATTTCAATTTGATCCTGAAAAGATCCATTACTTTGTATTTGCTTTATTGAAATTTGTAAACAAAATTCCCGGTGTTTCAGCATTGATCCGTGCCATGTATGTAGTGGAAGATCCTCGTTTGGAAAGGACTTTGTTTGGCTTAAAATTTAAAAATCCGGTAGGATTGGGTGCTGGTTTTGACAAAGATGCCAAGGCGATTGATGAGTTGGCAAACCTGGGTTTTGGGTTTATCGAAATTGGAACAATCACCCCTTTGGCGCAAGCCGGAAATGATAAACCACGCTTATTCAGGCTTCCAGAAGATGAAGCTTTAATCAACAGAATGGGCTTCAATAATGGAGGGATGGAAGCCGCTGTAGAAAGACTTAAGCTCAGGAAAAGTACTGTTTTAGTAGGGGGGAATATTGGTAAAAATAAATTGACTCCCAACGAAAATGCTACCGACGATTACGTGAAAAGTTTCAACGCTTTGTTTGATCATGTAGATTATTTTACGGTGAATGTAAGCTCTCCTAATACCCCTAATTTGAGAGCATTGCAAGAAAAAGAGCCCTTGAAACAATTGCTTCAAACCTTAAAAGACATCAACAATACCAAACCAACACCTAGACCTATATTGTTGAAAATTGCACCGGATTTGACGAACGAACAATTGGACGATATTGTGGAAATAGTACAAGAAACAAAAATAGACGGGGTGATAGCAACCAACACCACCATTTCAAGAAAAAATTTAAATACAAGCTCTTCTACAATTGAGGCCATCGGCATGGGAGGTTTGAGTGGGAAACCTGTTCGCGAGCGGTCTACTGAAGTGATTAAATACCTTGCAGACAAGTCGAACAAGTCATTCCCAATCATCGGCGTAGGGGGGATTCATTCCGCTGAAGATGCCTTAGAAAAAATAGCAGCTGGAGCTTCTTTGGTACAAATTTATTCCGGATTTATTTACGAAGGTCCAGCATTGATTAAAAGAATAAACAAGGCTTTGTTGGCAAAAATGTAAAAGGATTATTCTCCATTGCATTTTGGAAGCTAAGTGAATGGATTTATTATGATTTTCTCCATTTATAAATTGTTGTCCATTCCAATTATTTAATTAAATTTGTTGGTTACGTACCATGGCAGAAAATACCTACAAAAGAAATACCGTTAATAAACCTAAAGAGGAACCTGAAAAGAAGGTGAGCAAAGAGGGGGAAGGGAAATCGTTCCCTAAATTTAGCCTGGCTTTTTTGAAAGACCGGAGGTTTTTACTGACTTTTGGATTCTTTTTGATCATCTTTTCATTTTATACCACCGTTGCTTTGCTGTCGTATTTGTTTACAGGTACAAGTGATCAAAGCGTAGTGGAGAATTGGTTTTCTTCAACGCTTCCTGTAGAAGGGGTAGAAATAAACAATTGGTTGGGAATTGCCGGGGCCGTATTGAGTCATGTATTGATTTTTAAATGGTTTGGCGTAGCCTCTTTTCTTTTGATGCCCGTTATTTTTATCTGGGGATTTAAAATCGTATTTGAAAAAGAATTGTTCTCTATCCGAACTGCCATCACCTTGGTGTTGTTTTTTGTGCTGTGGTTGTGTACCACTTTTGGGTATTTGGCCTTAATTACTTCGAGTGAAAACAGTATTGGTTTTTTAGGCGGAGGCGTAGGCTATGAATTGGCATCTTACTTCAGCGTGCTTTTGGGATGGGGTACCTTTTTGGTATTGACCTTCTCTCTCATTGTATTTACAATATTTTTCTTCAACATCACCTCCATTGCCTGGGACAAAAATAAATCCGTTGAGGCTGAGGAAGAAGAAATTCAAAGTGATGCGGCTGATTTGGCTTTGGCGTCAATGTTGGTCGACCAAACTGAAGACGAAGAGGAACTTACAGACGAAGAAATGGAAGACAACCTCGAAGGCATTGCATTGGTATCCCAAGAGGAAGTGCCTGCAATAGAAGCACTTCTAGAGGTAGATGACCCTGCTGTCGACGATTGGACCATTGCAAAACAAGCCACCAAAACCAAGGCTCCTGCACCTGATTTGGACTTCCAGTTTTCGATACCTGAAGAACCTGTTGAGGAAACGCCATTTGAAATTAATGATGAAGTAGTCAAAGAACCTTGGCCAGATTTGGAAGAAGGGGAATTGCCGGTAATGGAAAATTATGATCCTACCTTGGATTTAGGAACGTACAGGTACCCAACGTTGGATTTGCTGAATGAACATCCAAACAGCAAAGTTCAGGTTACCAAAGAAGAATTAGAAGCCAACAAAGATAAAATTGTTGAAACACTGTCGAATTATAATATTGGTATTTCGCAGGTAAAAGCAACGGTTGGACCCACAGTTACACTTTATGAAATTGTACCTGATGCTGGTGTTCGAATTGCAAAAATTAAAAACCTGGAAGATGACATCGCCCTAAGTTTGGCCGCTTTGGGAATTCGTATCATTGCACCAATTCCAGGAAAAGGAACCATTGGTATTGAGGTACCGAATAAAAACAAAGAAATGGTGCCTGCTCGTAGCGTATTTATGAGCGAGAAGTTTATCAAAAGCGATATGGAATTACCATTGATGTTTGGTAAAACCATTTCGAATGAAGTGTTTATGGCCGATTTGGCTAAAATGCCTCACTTGTTAATTGCCGGAGCAACGGGTATGGGTAAATCTGTAGGTTTGAACATGATTTTGACCTCTTTGTTGTATAAAAAACATCCTTCTCAGTTGAAGTTTATTTTGGTCGATCCGAAAAAAGTGGAGCTTTCTATCTTTTCTAAAATTGAAAGACACTTTTTAGCCAAATTACCAGGAACGGAAGAACCAATTATTACCGATACCAAAAAAGTTATTTATACCCTCAATTCGGTTTGTATTGAAATGGATAACCGGTACGATTTGTTGAAAATTGGTGTTTGCAGGAATATCAAAGAGTACAACCAGAAGTTTGTAGAAAGGAAATTAAATCCGAACAATGGGCATAAGTTTTTGCCGTATATTGTGGTGGTAATAGATGAATTAGCCGATTTGATGATGACTGCTGGCAAAGAAGTGGAAACGCCAATTGCGCGTATCGCACAACTAGCCCGTGCAGTTGGAATTCACTTGGTGGTAGCCACGCAGCGTCCATCTGTAAATGTCATTACGGGTATTATTAAAGCGAATTTCCCGGCCAGGTTATCTTTCAGGGTATCGCAAAAAATTGACTCTCGTACTATTTTAGATACTGGAGGAGCCGATCAGTTGATAGGTAAAGGGGACATGTTGTTGAAGTTAGATTCTGAAATGACACGTTTACAATGCGCTTTTCTGGATACACCAGAAGTGGAAAGGATTGTTGATTTTATTGGAGATCAAAGAGGTTATCCTACGGCGTATATGTTGCCAGAATTTTCTGGAGATGACGAGTCAGGGCAAGCTTCGGGAGAATACTCCAATGATGATTTAGATCCTTTGTTTGCCGATGCTGCAAGGTTATTGGTGGCGCACCAGCAAGGAAGTACGTCGCTCATTCAAAGAAGAATGAGCTTGGGGTATAACCGCGCCGGTAGAATTATTGATCAGTTGGAATCGCTGGGTATTGTTGGTCCTTTTGAAGGTAGCAAAGCGAGGGAAGTAATTATTAAAGATGAAATAAGTTTGGAACAATTATTGAAGGACAGAGGCATTTCCTAAACAGTTGTACCTATAAAGTTAATTAAGATGAAAATAAAAAATATTGTTACGGTAATGATGGCATCCCTTGCCATTTTTTTCAATGGATATGCACAACAAGATCCAAAAGCAACGGTGATTTTGAATGAAATGAGTAAGAAATTTCAGGCATTCAAAAGCTTTCAGGCTGACTTTACTTATTCCCTGGAAACTACCGCAGGGAAAGTGAAAGACAGTTATCAGGGACAAATTTCAGTAAAAGGGAACAAGTATTTTTTGAAAATAAGCGGACAGGAAGTGTACAATGATGGCACAACCGTGTGGACGTATATGAAAGATGAAAATGAGTGCAATGTTTCTGAATACGTGCCGGATGAAAATGAGATTTCTCCAACCAAAATTCATGAGATGTACAAGAAAGGTTATAAATATACTTTCTTAGAAGAAAAGAAAGAAGCCGAAAAAGTTTTTGATGTGATTGATTTGATTCCTGAAGATAAAAACAAAAGTTTCTTCAAAGTGCGAATCATGATTAACAAAAAAGACAAGTCGGTAAAAAGTTGGAAAATATTTGACCGAAATGGAAACAGGTACCTTTACAGTATCAATAAATTCACGCCAAATTCTCCCGTAGAAGATAAGCAATTCAAATTTGACAAATCAAAATACCCAAAGGTTCAAATTGTAGATTTAAGATAATAACAGATAAGCCCGAAAGGGGGTATTTGAAAATGAAGTTATTAAATAAATATTTAGTAATGCCCATATAAGTACTTATTCATAAAAAATGGTTCTAAGTGAAATACGGTGGGTAGTCAAATTTAAGTTTACCAGAAATGAAATATATCTTATTGATAAAGTTCTGAATATTACGGTAACCTCTAGCTCTTTTTTTAGCTAGTTGAATTTTAGAATTTATACCTTCAAGAACTCCATTGTTTATTTTTGATTTAGTATAGTTAACAATCCCTGACCAATGTGCCATTATTGTTCTTGCTGCTTTTTTAAACGGTTCTATTCCTAATTCGTCAACTAATTCACTCCAATATGCTAAAAATCCTACTGCGTATTCTTGTTTTTAAATTCCCATCATTCCCTAAACATTTCTTTTAACCTAAATGTATTTGCTATTGTTGGATACAAATTAAGTATACCATGTCTCTCTTCCTTTTGTTTAGAATTAAGGTTTGAATTGTTCTTTAAAAAAGTATATTTGTGACCTTTAAGCATATCAAATTCAGCACTTTCTAGTCTACGTACTGTATCCATAGCTTCATTAATTACTTTCACAACATGGAATTTATCAAAAGTAATTTCAGCATTAGGAAAGCTACTCATTCATTATACCAGGTATAAAAGCGGGTGAAATATCGATACTTGCTTGTTTAACTTGCTCTTTTGGAGTTCCTTTTAGCTCTAAATGTTCCTTTATTAAACATGTTCAATAAAAAAGTTGCATTTGCAGCTTGAATTCGCCAAAAGTAATCTTTTGTATGAAAAAAAATGCAATATAAATCAATAAGTACTTGTGTTTAGGTTTAATGTTTTGTAATTCAATGTTTTGGTGCTTTTTTAAATGGTTTAGTTGGGGAATAATTTTACTAACGAATTTCTTAGTTTGAATATTATTTAATAAGGGGAGTTAGAAATGTTGATTTATATCATGATAACTGCTGATTACCTTACATGAATTATTCGAAATTTAAGAGTTTACTTCGTGAGCTAAATTTTTAAATTTGATCTGTTATGAAGCCTTATTATATTTTGACTTATTATATTTTGATTTTAACCTTAACATTTTTTATTGCTTGTGAAAAGAATAAAAAAATGAGCAGACACTAACGTTCCTAAGCGACTCAAACACAGTAGCAGTTGATTCATTGAACCAAAACAATGCAGGTGTTTCAACTGCAGGAGGTTTTGAGGATGCTTTTAAAGGTCCACAACAATATTTCGAAACGGCGAATCAAATGTTTATTACCCAACAGATGTCTTCAGCTGCAACTGAAATCAAGCAAGCCACGAAATCCCTTGACCAGGAAATTAAAAAATCAAAAAATCCCAAAGCGCTTCAATCTGCCAAAAAGCAATTGGAATTTTTAGCCAATAGATTGGATAAGGGCGAAAAAGTAAAGGAATCGGAACTTATGAATGCCTTTGTGGATGCAAATATGGCTTTATATAAGAATTTTAACCAGCAATATGAACTTATGTATACTGATTATGCTACTGAGAGCAAACAAATAGGGATGTATTTAGACGCCGCTTTACAAAAAGTAGAAAATATAGACAGGTGGTCAGCAAAAAAACTGGATGAAGATGCTCGTAAAATAATAAGAGAAGGAAAGACACTTTCCAATAGAATGAAAACTGATTTAAAAAAGGATGAAAATAAAGCAAAACAAGAATGGGCAAAGTTTAAACAAAAGCTGAAAGACTTAGATAGTAAATTGGAAGGTAATCGTAATGGAATACTATAGGTTGTTTTTATGAGTTGGATTTTAATTTTTTAAACGAATTGCATGAATGAGTACAGGCACTTTTAACGAAACGAATATTGCAAGTATAAATAAGACCTTTCTTTCCAGGGTATTCGGTTGGATGAGCTTCGGATTAGTAATTACTGCCATCATTTCATTTCTGATAGCTGATGTTCCCGGTTTACTTTCAATGATTGTAACAGAAAATGGATTGACATTACTTGGTTATCTAGCGATGTTTTCGCCAATTATTTTTGTGCTGTTAATGTCTTTTGGATACAAAAAACTACCTTATGCGGTACTATTGCTTTTATTTATAGTGTATGCCGCTATTATGGGTGTAAGTTTAAGTTTTATCTTTTTAGTATATACAGCCGAATCAATCTACATTATTTTTGTAACCGCAGCACTCATGTTTGGTACCATGTCTATAATAGGTTATGTAACCAAAACAGATTTGTCAAATATCGGGAATGTTTTTATGATGGGATTGATAGGTTTAATTTTGGCCGGTTTGATAAATTTGTTTTTAAAAAATTTAGCGCTATCTTATGTTATAAGTATGGTTAGTGTAATCGTTTTTTGTGGGTTAACCGCATTTGATATTCAAAAGTTGAAGCAGTTGACAGAAGAAACTTCGATGGAGCCCAGCTTAAAAAACAAGTTAGGCATTTTAGGCGCACTGACACTTTACCTTGATTTTATCAATTTGTTCATGTCTTTACTCAATCTTTTTGGAAAAAGAAGAGACTGATTTTGCTAAATTGAATTCTTTTCTCCCCAAATCTTTCAACCTACATACACTGTTTTCGACTAAATCTCGCATTTTCTGCTGATTTTGGGAATTTCGACACTATGAATATTGGTTTAATGCGGTTTTTTTGGATTGGTTTAAACCAAAAGTTCAAATTAATTTCCTTGATTTTCAGTGAGTTGCGAAAATGTTTAAAATTAAGTGATTCAATAGGTTGTATAGGAGATAATAATGTTTACTTTTGCAACCCGGTTAAACGAACTGGTTGAAAAGAGAGGATGTTTTGCAGGAATTAATTTTAAAAAAGTTTCTTCAAAAAAAGTAAAATAATTCTTGTTTGGTTAAATTTAATAATTACCTTTGCAACCCGGTTAAACGAACAGGGAAACAAAAAAGAGATACGGAGACGGAATTAAGTCGAAAGCGATC
>CALPQG020000060.1 GCA_943325655.2 Bifidobacterium breve
GAGAGGAAAAGTAGTTTTGGTTGATTTTTGGGCTTCATGGTGCGGGCCTTGCAGGGATGAAAATCCAAATGTGGTGAGCGTTTACAACGACTACAAAGACAAAGGATTTGAGATTCTGGGTGTTTCTTTAGACAACGATCCGGAAGATTGGCAAATGGCCATCAAAAAAGACAAACTGCAATGGAAACATGTTGCAGACCTCAAAGGTTGGGATTCAGAAGTGGTAAAAAAATACAGCATCTCAGGAATTCCTTTCACGATGCTGTTGGACAAAGATGGAAAAATCATCGCCAAAAATTTACGGGGAGAGCTTTTGAGAGAAAAACTCAAAGAGGTATTGAAATAATCAGGTTTGTATTGAAATTACATTTAGGTTGTATCTGAGATATTTAATAATTATTTGTAAAGGGTTTTATTCCCCAATGAATCAAAATAGGTTTTCAGAAGACAAAAAGTTGCGTAGGTATTTTACAAATTAGGAGTGAATATAAAAAATATATGAATACTGTCGTTTCTGTCATCATCCCCACTTACAATGGAAAGCATAAAGTTGCCAATTTATTAGATTCTTTGGCAACACAAACCTATGACAATTTCGAAATTATAGTTTCTATAGATGGTTCTTCGGATGGTACTTTTGAGTATTTAAATACTAGAATATCAGCATTTAAGAACCTGATTGTTTTGAATGAACCCAATGGTGGAAGGGCTGTATGTAGAAATCGTGGTGCAATTAAAGCCAAAGGAGAATTGCTGTTGTTTTTGGATGATGACATGAGGGCAAGTGCAGATTTGATAGAAAAACATGTACGCAAGCATGCGCAATTCCCCAATGCCATTGTGGTTGGGAGTACTTTTGAAGATCCTAAATTTACCCTTACCGACATTCAAAAATACAAAGCCTATTTGTCTATCAAATGGAGCAATGTTTCTGACGAAAAGTTGACTTCGCCATATATCAGTGCTGCAAATTTTTCAATTCCTAAAAACATTTTTACCCAATTGGGAATGTTTGATGAAAAATTAAATGATGCCGAAGATTATGATTTGGCAATTACAGCCTTTGAAAATAATATCCCTATTTATTTTGATACCACACTTTTGGGTTGGCATGATGACTTCATTACCTGCGAAAAATATATTTATAGACAAAGGGAATATGCTTTTGCTCAAGCACGTTTGGTGAAATTAAAACCAGAAAGGTATTTGGTGAAATATCCCTTTAGGAATAAAACCAAATTGGGATTTATGAAAAGACTTGTCTATTCGTTTTTTGCGTCAATATTTTGGGTTAAAATGATAGATGCCAATTATTTAAAATACCTTCCTCTTTTTTTGAAATACAAGATTTATGACTTTGTAATTACCGGGTTGGCAGTTCATTTTGAACACCGTAAAGCAAAAGCATAGCAAGTTTTTCTGTTTTTTTTATTAGGAAATAGTGCGAATAATAATGCTTTATTGTATTTAAAATGAATTGTTTAGAAGTGATTTTAGCGCAAAGAATTCCTGGTTTTCAAAAAGATTTTTTTTAGTTTTAACGGTATAAAAATGGTATGTTGCAACACCATATTGTTTGCTTTTGTAAATGATAAGGCGAAGAAAAAATGCAATAAACTGTTCTGATATTGATACTTGAATACAGGTCGAATTCAATTGGTTTGAATGTGTAAATCTATTGGTAATAAGCTATTTAAAATATAACTCATGTCAATTGCTCAAAATATATCGTCAATTTTAGCTGCTTTAAAAGGAACAAAGGCAAAGTTGGTTGCTGTCACTAAAACCCGTTCGGTTGACGAATTGCAGGAAGTATATGCTGCGGACTTAAGGATATTTGGTGAAAATAGGGTGCAGGAAATGCAGGAGAAACAACCTCAATTGCCAGCTGATGTGCAATGGCATTTGATTGGCCATTTACAAACCAACAAAGTGAAATATATTGCTCCTTATGTCGCCATGATTCATTCGGTTGATAGTTTGGATTTGTTACATGAAATCAACAAACAAGCTAAAAAGAACAAGCGGATCATTTCTTGTCTTTTGCAAATTTTTATCGCTACTGAAGAAACGAAATTTGGTTTAAATGAAGCTGAGGCGGAAGCAATATTGGCTTCTGAGGATATTAAAACACTTGAAAATATCAAAATTGTTGGCTTAATGGGAATGGCCAGTAATACCGATAACCAAATCCAAGTAAGGAAGGAATTTCAGTCATTAAAAAGAATTTCTGATGCTTTATCCACACAATTCCATGCTGTTAATATTGATTTATCAGAAATTTCTATGGGCATGAGTGGTGATTATGCCATTGCAATCGAGGAAGGAAGCACATTGATTAGGGTAGGAAGCGCCTTGTTTAGTGATTAGTTTTGAGTGTTTAGTGTTGAGTGCTTGTAGACCTAAAATATCTCCCCTCAATATTCATTCAATTTAATACGCATCATTCACAACTCAACACTCAAAACTTAACGTGTCAGCATTACTATTCACCAACGAAACCACGGTAGCATACATCACTTATTTTGTGGAAGTGATGTTGCCTATTCCGGTGCCTCAGTTGTTCACTTACCGTGTTCCGGTACATTTTAATGAACATATTGTGGTTGGAGCGAGGGTGGTCATTCAATTCGGTGCCAAGAGAGTGGTTACGGGAGTAGTGGTAAATATTCATCAAAATCCTCCTTTAAAATACGAAGCAAAATATTTACTGGAATTGCTAGATGAAACGCCAGTAGTAAATCAAATGCAGTTTAAATTTTTTGACTGGATTTCCAGTTATTATATGTGCCACCAGGGAGAAGTGCTGAACGCTGCTTTGCCTTCAGGATTGAAGTTGAGCAGTGAATCAAGGGTACAGTTGAATCCTGAATTTGATGCCGAAAAGGAAACCCTGAATGCGAAAGAAGTCTTGGTATTGGCGGAATTAAAAGAAAAGGAAGCCCTGACTTACAATGAAATTGAGCTTTTGTTGGGCCAAAAAAATATTTATCCCCTCATTAAATCATTGCTGGATAAAAAAGCAATTTTGTTGTTTGAATTGCTCAAAGAAAAATACAAACCCCGTTACGAACAACGCATTCGCTTGCATTCAAATTTTACCTCCAATGCGCAATTGAGTGAACTGTTGAATGGTTTGGCAAAGAAGGAATCACAGTTGAATATCCTGATGCGCTATTTGCAAAAAGTGAGGATAGGAGACGATGAAAATGCCAATCAGGAAGGAATACTTAAAAAAGAACTGACAGAAATCAGTGATTCAAGCGTGGCAACTTTGGTGAAAAAAGGGGTTCTCGAACAGTTTGAAATTATTACCTCGCGCCTAGAAAGTTTTGACCATGAATACCATGATTTTGACATGTCGCTTTCTGAGGCACAAAACCATTGCCGGTCCGAAATTCTGACATCATTTGCCAAACAGGATGTTTGCCTGTTGCATGGTATTACTGGAAGCGGGAAAACAGAAATTTACATTGACCTCATCAAAAGTGTTTTAGATGCAGGGAGTCAGGTACTCTTGCTTTTGCCAGAAATTGCCTTGACTACACAGATTGTGACGCGTTTGCGTAAAGTTTTTGGCGATACCATGGGCGTTTACCATTCTAAATTTTCGGACAACGAAAGGGTAGAAATTTGGAATGGACTCTGTGAAGGCAAGTTTAATTTTATAGTCGGCGTACGCTCTTCTATTTTGTTGCCCTTTTCAAATGTAGGATTGATTATCATTGACGAAGAACACGAAACTTCCTACAAACAATATGATCCAGCACCAAGGTACCATGCCCGAGAAGCAGCCATGATGTTGGCCCATTTGCACCATGCAAAAGTTTTGTTAGGCTCGGCAACTCCTTCTGTAGAAAGTTATTATTTGGCGATGAATGGCAAATGGGGTTTCACAAAATTGTCGACACGCTATGGCAATGCACAATTGCCCAATATAGAATTGGTAAATACCGCCGCAGAGAAAAAGGCCAAGACGATGAAGAATGATTTTTCCTCCGCTTTAATCAATGCTTTGGTAGAGAATAAAGCCAAAGGAATGCAGTCTATACTTTTCCAAAACAGAAGGGGATACGCGCCTTATATTGTGTGTGAAGAATGTCAGTCTATTCCCAATTGTAAATCATGTGATGTAAGTTTGACTTACCACATGAGAAACAATGAGTTGCGTTGTCATTATTGTGGCTACCACGAACCCATGCCGGCAGCTTGCCCTACCTGTAACTCCTCTAAAATCAAAACCCAAGGCCTTGGCACCGAGCGTATAGAAGATGAATTAAAACTCATGGTTCCAGATTTACGCGTACAACGCATGGATTTGGATACCACACGTTCCAAACATGGTTACCAGAAAATTATCAATGATTTTGAACAGGAAAATATTGATGTGTTGGTTGGTACTCAAATGGTAAGTAAAGGGTTGGATTTTGACAAAGTGAGTCTGGTAGGGATTTTTGATGCTGACAGGATGCTGCATTTTCCCGATTTTAGGTCTAACGAACGTACCTTTCATTTACTCACCCAAGTGAGTGGGCGAGCAGGTAGGAGAGAAGCGCAGGGGACGGTTTTGATCCAAACCTCAAATCCCACCCAAAAGATTTTACAATTGATTCAGGAAGGAGATTATGAACAATTTTACCAGGACGAAATTCGTGAAAGGGGAAATTTTCTATATCCTCCTTTTGTTCGTTTGATCAAAATGGTGGTAAAATCAGATGACCAAGCATTGACTTTAAGGGTTGCTACAGAGATTAAAGATTCTTTATTAATTGCCTTTGGAAAAGGCCGAATCCTTGGGCCGGAAGCGCCAATTGTAGAGCGGATTCGTGATATTTATTACCAGGAACTTTTGATTAAAATTGAACGTCAGGGTGTTGATCTCAATAAAGCCAAGCAAGCACTCAAAGACACAGCAGCCCATGTATTGCAAAAGCAACACTACAAAAAAGTAAGGGTGGAGTTTGACGTGGACCCAAATTAGTAATAGACAATAGTGCTAATAAATTTGCGTTGAAATTGATATACGATTGTTGAAATTTAATAACCAAGATTACTTTTTAACCGTAAACAAAATCAAAAATCATTTTCTCATGGCGATAAAAATCAAATCTTTAGAAGAATTAGTATATGAATTGAACCTCAAATTTGAAGCGGTTAAGCTTGGTGGGGGAGAGAAGAAACTTGACCAACAACACAAACAAGGGAAATTAACTGCCAGAGAGCGGATTTCGACTTTGATAGATACTGATTCTTCGACGCTTGAAATCGGTGCTTTTGTAGGAGAGGGCATGTATGAAGCTGAAGGCGGTTGTCCGTCTGGCGGAGTGGTGGTGGTAATTGGTTATGTGTCTGGGAAACAGTGCGTCATTGTGGCCAATGATGCGACAGTAAAAGCAGGGGCCTGGTTTCCAATTGCAGCAAAAAAGAACTTGAGGGCGCAAGAAATCGCCATGGAAAATCGATTACCAATTATTTATTTGGTTGACAGTGCGGGCGTATATTTACCGATGCAAAATGAAGTTTTTGCCGATAAAGAACATTTTGGTAGAATTTTTAGAAACAATGCGGTAATGTCGTCTTTAGGGATTGTTCAGATTGCTGCCATTATGGGAAGTTGTGTGGCTGGTGGTGCCTATTTACCCATTATGTCAGACGATGCTTTGATTGTTGATCAAACAGGTTCAATATTTTTGGCGGGTTCTTATTTGGTAAAAGCAGCTATAGGTGAAGAGGTCGACAACGAAACGCTTGGAGGTGCAACCACCCATTGTGAAATCTCGGGTGTGACCGATAATAAATATCCTGACGATACTTCTTGTTTACAAGCCATTAAGAATATAGTAGACAAAATAGGAGATTATACACCCGCTGGATACAATAGAAAAGAAAAATTTCCTCCATTAAAATCTGTTAAAGACATTTATTCCATTTTACCAGCAGATCGTTCCAAACCTTATGATATGGGCGAACTGATAAACTGTTTGGTGGATAACAGTGATTTTGAAGAATATAAAGAAGGGTACGGACAAACCATTTTATGTGGTTACGCAAGAATAGAGGGTTGGGCAGTAGGTATAGTGGCGAACCAACGCAAAGTGGTAAAATCCAAAAAAGGAGAGATGCAAATGGGTGGCGTAATCTATTCAGATTCAGCAGACAAAGCCGCCCGTTTTATCATGAACTGCAACCAAAAGAAAATTCCCTTGGTGTTTTTACAAGACGTAAGTGGCTTTATGGTAGGTAGTCGTTCAGAGCATGGTGGTATTGTAAAAGACGGTGCCAAAATGGTGAATGCCATGGCCAATTCTGTCGTTCCAAAATTTACGGTTATTGTAGGTAATTCTTATGGAGCAGGTAATTATGCGATGTGTGGAAAAGCTTTTGATCCCAGATTAATATATGCCTGGCCAACAGCTCAAATTGCCGTGATGAGTGGAGGAAGTGCTTCAAAAGTATTGTTGCAAATTAAAGTAGCCACTTTAAAAGCCAAAGGTGAAGTAATCACTCCTGAAGCAGAACAACAATTGTTGGAGGAAATTACCAAAAAGTACGAGGAAGAAACACTGCCATATTACGCCGCAGCCAGACTTTGGGTTGACGGGATCATTGCTCCAGAGGAAACAAGAAATATGATTAGCATGGGAATAGAAGCCGCTAACCATGCCCCAATCGAAAGACCTTTTAATGTGGGGGTAATCCAGACTTAGTGTTGAGTTGTAAGTATTGAGTTTTTAAAATAAAGGGTTTTCAGTTTTCAGTTCTCAGTTTAGGGTGTAGTGTGTAGGGTTTATATTTTATAACCCAAAAACTGTAAACCGAAAACTATTTTACCACTTGAAATTCATTGGTTATCGAAGTTGTTAATAATAGTTTACAGTTCAAAATGTGACAACCCACAAAAGGTAAACCGATAACTGTAAACCGAAAACTATTTTACCACTTGAAATTCATTGGTTATCGAAGTTGTTAATAATAGTTTACAGTTCAAAATGTGACAACCCAAAAACTGTAAACTGATAACTGTGAACCGAAAACTATTTTACTACTTGAAATTCAATAGGCATCGAAGCGTTTAATATCAGTCTACAGTTTAAATGCCATAACAAAAAAACTGTAAACTGATAACTATAAACCGAAAACTATTTCACCGACTGTACTTCTCTCGTAGATAGAATATATTGCGTCAATAAATCTTTTTCTTTTGTGTTTAATTTTGCCTTTGGAGCCATGTCATCAATCTCATGTTTCCAACTGTCTTCAGACCTGTTTGGAATATTTTTTAAGCCATGACAAGTATTGCATTTGCTAGTATAAATTACCCTTCCTTCTTCAAGGCTTTGCAAATTTGCTGAAGGCCAGGTTTTTTGAGCAACTGTTAATTCAGCTGAACCAGGAGTCGATAAAACCACTTTAGCACTTGAACACATATAAAATGTAAAAGCACCCGCGGATACTAATATTGGGACAATAAACTTTTTCATTGATGAATGTTTTAGGATGACAAATCTGGTAAAAAAATTAATATAAACAATATGACAGTATTAAATTTTGATTTTTGAACAATTTAATGAAAATGGCACAATACTTGACTGCCTTTTTTTCAAATTCAAATAACAAATCGTGCTAGTTTTTATAAAAATTGAATAATTGTTAGTTGAAGTTGGTATTAAATTATATTTTTGTACTAATTAAATAAAAGGAATACAATATGAAACAAACAATACTAATATTAATATCAAGCCTTTTCGCTAGTGTTATTATTGCACAGACAAAGGTTACAACGGTTGGTTCTTCTTTTTCTCCAGCTACGGTGACAATCAATCAAGGAGAAAGTGTTGAATTTACTACTACAGGAATTCATAGCGTAAGAGAAGTTTCCGAAGCTACTTTCAACAACAACGGAACTACTTCTAATGGCGGTTTTACTGTGGCTAGCAACACAGTACAAAGTATTAAATTTAGTACTTCTGGTGTTTTTTATTACGTTTGTCCTCCACATGCTTCAGGTGGTATGAAAGGTACTGTTACGGTTTTACCAGCATTGGGAATCCAAAATGACAGAATTGTTTCAGAACTGAGTGTTTCCCCAAACCCAACACATGGAGATGCAAAATTAGAATTTGTTACCTCTAAATATTGTCGGGTTGAAGTTTCAATTTTAAACACCATTGGTAAAAAGATTGATTCAGTAAGTTTTTCTAAGGATTTTAATCCAGGGAAACACAGTGTGAATTTAAATACTTCAGAATTGCCTCAGGGCTTATATTTTGTAGAAATTGTAAATAACGGAATTAGAACTGTGCAACGTTTATTTGTATTGGCAAATTAACTAAGTTTTTGTGTACGAAATAATAATAAAGGAGCTCTTTGAAGCTCCTTTTTGTTTTTAGACTAATTATTTATAAATCATTATTTGAAAAATGATAGAATAAAGTCTATTTTTGAACTTCTTAAAACGCATCAAGTAGTAGAGATATGGCTGAAGTAATTAGAATGCCTAAAATGAGCGATACCATGTTAGAAGGTACAATCGCAGCATGGCATAAAAAAGTAGGTGACAAAGTGAAGTCAGGAGAATTGTTAGCTGAGGTGGAAACAGATAAAGCAACAATGGAACTTGAATCTTATGAAGAAGGTACATTACTCTATATAGGTGTTCAGGAAAAAGAAGCAATCGCAGTCGATGGTTTGATTGCAATTGTTGGTACTCCAGGCGAAGATATTTCGGCATTAATTAATGGTGGTGGCACTGTAGCTCTTGTTGTTGATAATGCGGTAGCTGCTCAACCTGTAGTTGCTTCTCCTGCTATAGATACTTCAAATATTAAAGCAAATGTTGTAAGAATGCCAAAGATGAGTGATACCATGACAGATGGTAGCATTGTTGCTTGGCATAAAAAAGTTGGGGATAAAGTAAAATCAGGAGAGCTGTTGGCGGAAGTGGAAACGGATAAAGCGACCATGGAACTTGAATCTTATGAAGACGGATCCTTACTTTATATTGGTGTTGAGGCTGGTAGCTCTATCAAAGTTGATGGTATCATTGCCATCATTGGAGAAGAAGGTGCTGATTACAAAGCGTTGTTAGGAGCATCTTCAATAACTCCAGCAACTGCTGTAGTTGCTTCACCTGCTGTAGCTGCTCCGGTAGCAACTGCAACTGCGCAACCTACTTCAGTGCAATCGAATGATTCAAGAATTAAAATTTCACCTTTGGCAAAAACATTGGCCAAAGAAAAAGGAATTGATATTGGTGACGTGAAAGGTTCTGGCGAATTTGGTCGTATAGTTAAGCGCGATATCGATGGCTTTGTTCCTTCAGCGACTACAAATAATAAATCTACTGCCACTTCTCAAGCACCTTCAGGTGTTGAAAGTTATGATGAAATCAATAATTCTCAAATGCGTAAAGCCATTGCGAGAAGTTTGGCTGCAAGTTTATTTACTGCTCCGCATTTTTACCTTACCATGGAAATTGACATGGACAAGGCAATTGAGGCAAGAGCTAGTTTGAATGAAGTTGCCGCTGTAAAAATTTCATTTAATGATATGGTAATCAAATCCGTTGCCGCTGCTATCAGGAAACACCCGATGGTAAACGCCGCTTGGATGGGAGAAAAAATAAGGGTAAATCACCACATTCATATTGGTGTTGCCATGGCAGTAGAAGATGGTTTATTGGTTCCTGTGGTAAGGTTTGCTGACAATAAGTCATTGTCACAAATTTCTACTGAAGTCAAAGAATATGGCGTTAAAGCCAAAGCTAAAAAATTGCAGCCTGCTGATTGGGAAGGAAATACATTTACCATTTCTAATTTAGGAATGTTTGGAATTGATGAGTTTACTTCGATTTTAAATGCTCCTGAAGCATGTATACTTTCTGTTGGCGGAATTAAACAAACTCCTGTAGTGAAAAATGGTCAAATTGTACCTGGAAACATTATGAAACTGACACTTGGTTGTGACCATAGGGTAGTGGATGGTGCTGTCGGAGCGGCTTTTTTACAAACTTTAAAAGGTTTGTTAGAAGACCCTATCAGGTTATTGGTATAATTTCAA
>CALPQG020000061.1 GCA_943325655.2 Bifidobacterium breve
AATGAAATCAAAAAACTCAGGAACATGGTACAGGTGGCAAGCCAGTCAGCATGTTTTATTTTATGTCCTAAAAAAAGCAACATCAAAAAAACAATTACAGGCATAGTCACAACCAACAATGCGGCTATTGTTATTGTCTGAAATGGAAGAGGCTTTATCAGTTCAAGTAATTCTAACAAGGTATTAATGTTTCAGTTGGTCAATTTCATCAAGGTTGGCAGTTTTAAATAATCCGTAAACACGAAGAATGATAGCCAATCCAACAGCTGCTTCTGAAGCGGCAACCACAATTACGAACAAAGCGAACATTTGGCCTTGCAACATTTGCGCATCAAACTTACTAAACACTACCAAATTAATATTGGCAGCATTTAACATCAACTCAATACCCATCAACATCATGATTGCATTGCGCTTCGTAATGACCGCAAAAAGCCCAATACAAAACAACAAAGCACTTATTAACAAATAGTGATGAAGTGTTATCATAATTCTTCAAAAATAGAGATTTTTTTTGAAAATAGTTCTAAAATAAAATAAGCTGGGACAGATTACTAAAAAAAACGGTTCTAGATGATTTATGGTGGGTTAATGTCATTGGAGAATATCAAAAGTATCCATCTAAAGGATAGTGTTTTTTATGTTTTTTTAGGGTTCAATAAAAATAGCATGAGCCACAAAATTTATATATAGGATTTTGGGGGCGATTCCCGGGCTATCGGCAAATGTCGTTAAGTGAAGGAATTTTGTTACTTAAAAATCCGTGAAATTCTGCATCATCCGCCAAACCTGTGTGCAATTTTGCCCCGTTTATCAACGGGGTTCTTTGTCAAAGCATACTCCCGCAAGTGCGGGATGGAAGACGCATGAAGCGGATTAGTCGGATAACCGCTAATCTTTTCTTAGGTTAACAAGATTTCGCTTTCGGCACTCTCCCGAGAATATCGGGATCAATCAATACAGCAGCATCGGAACTGACCCTATCGAAAAATCACAACTATCATCATCTGTTGAATACTTACTCCTAACATTTCATGTAGAACAAAAAACCTCAGCTACATGATTTAAATCAACCAAAACAACTTTTTTAAATAAATATTCAAGTCAATAAATTCATATAGAAAAAAAGTACTGAAAGATAATATTAAATCCATTTTAAATGGTATATTTGAGAAAAAAAACTTGAAAGTAAGCTTTAATAACAAACCAAATCCTTTCTATCTTACCCTTAAAGAAAAGGCAGACAGGTACTTTAAAGAAAACAATTTAAAACCATCAGGGAATAGCAAAATATATTTTAAGAGTACTTTTCAAATTTTTACTTTAATTGCAACCTATACGGTATTAGTCTTCTTCACACCAAGTCCGGCAATAGCCATTGCGCTTTGTTGTGTGCTGGGCGTCAATATGGCGGCCATTGGTTTTAATGTCATGCACGAAGGAGGTCATCAAAGTTTTTCCGATATTTCTTGGATAAACACGATTGGGGCCTACTCCTTAAACTTATTGGGTGGGACTACCTATTTCTGGAAAATCAAACACAATATCAATCACCACACCTATACCAATATAGAAGGTTTAGATTCAGACATTGACATCCAACCTTTTATGCGTACCAATGAAGGTCAACCAAGACATCTGTTGCATAAATTTCAACACAGGTATTGGTTTTTCCTTTATGGCATCTCTTATTTCATGTGGATATTCTGGGATGACTTCACCAAGTATTTCACAGGAAATATCGCCCCAAATTCAGACAGAAGTTTACCATTTCGTGAACATGTTATCTTCTGGACAACCAAAGCAATCTACATCGCCTTGTATATAGGACTTCCAATTTACATGATTGGCCTATCTCATGCATTGATAGGATTTGCCATTGTGTGTTTTGTTTGCGGATTAACCATTGCCTGCGTGTTTCAATTGGCACATTTGGTGGAAGGAGCTACATTTCCAATTCCTAATAATGAAGAAAAAATTGAACAAGAATGGGCAATACACCAAATAGAAACCACTGCAAATTTTGGAATCAACAGCAAAATATTACATTGGTTACTTGGAGGATTAAACTTTCAAATTGAACACCATCTTTTTCCAAAAATTAGTCATGTGCATTACCCTGAAATTAGTAATTTGGTTAGGGAAACTTGTGCAGAATTTAACCTCACCTATAACTTATACCCAAGTGCTTATGCTGCATTTATGGCCCACATGAGACACTTAAAAAGACTAGGAAAACAAGATTAATTTCTTCGTTTACCACAAGGTCATAAAAAAAGCTTCCCGAACAAAATTGGGAAGCTTTTTTTATGACAAAATACCACCGAACATATCTATATGAAGTAACATGTATGAAGCAGATAGCTAAACCTTATAAATTAAAACAGCCAAACCAAATCAATTAGCAAGAGCAGCATAAAAAATAAAGGGTTGATTCACACTTAAAATTCAGACAGATTTAACCCATAAAAATCCACGGAGAAAACACACGTCAATGTGTAATATTAATTCATTAATTCATTTCTATGTAAAAAAAACAGGCTGATTCTGCGTATCAAAAAAACTATTTCATCTTTTGTTCAGGACAACCTTCCAACCATTGAACGCCAATTACATCGGGGCATTTGTCCAATTTATCAGGCACGCCATCTTTGTCAGCATCAGGACAACCGTGAAATTTATACAAGCCATATTGATCTGGACAATCGTCTTTAATATCCACAATACCATCGTCATCTTTGTCGGGCCAAGGGCATCCTAGATTTTCTTTTGGACCAACTTTATCAGGACAAACATCCTCCTCATCAGACAAACCATCCTCGTCAGCATCAATCGGACAACCTAATTTGTTTACCTTTTTGTGTAATGGTGAATTGGGGCAATGGTCATTGTTATCTTCTACGCCATCTTTGTCAGTATCAACCCCTACAGGTTTGTAGTGGAGTTTTGCTTTGTTTTGTTTATGGGCCATAAATTTCCAATGGCGCATGTGCTTTCTTGTTTGTTCAGGATTTTGGGAAAATGCAGGCAATGCACTGACAAAAAAAGTCATTAACAATATACCTAAGATGAAATTTCCAATCCTCATTTTTATAAAATTATGCTGGCTCAAAATTAATAATTTGTAGCGTTTAATCCCTTGCAAACTGCATTAATTTTCAAACAAAATCCTTTAAAAAGCTATCCTTCTGACCCACAGCACCAACAAAAAAAACTCCAGCAATAGACTGGAGTTTCTCATGTATTCAAATGCTTTAAATGATGTCTATTGAACTACAATTTCTTGTTTGATCAAGGTTTGACTTCTATCAGGACCAACAGAAACCAAGTTAATTGGCACGTTCAATGCTGTTTCCAAATAAGCAATGTAATTTTTCAATTCATTTGGCATCGCATCAAAATCAGCAACTCCTTCCAAAGAGGTATTCCATCCTTTTAAAGATTTGTATATTGGAATCACTTTTTCTTCTGCGAAGTCATAAGGCAAATGTTCCGTAACTACCCCATTTTCCAATTGGTAATGCGTACATACTTTTATTTCTTCAAAAGTATCCAACACATCCGCTTTCATCATTAAAAGTTGAGACACACCATTCAACATAATGGCATATTTCAATGCGGGCAAATCAATCCATCCACAACGACGCGGACGACCAGTGGTTGATCCATATTCACGTCCGATATCTCTCATTTTTTGACCTACTTCATCTTCCAATTCAGAAGGGAAAGGACCACTTCCTACACGCGTTGCATAGGCTTTGAAAATTCCATAAACCTCTCCTACTTTTTGAGGAGAAATCCCCATTCCGGTACAAGCACCAGCCACCATGGTATTAGAGGACGTCACAAATGGATAAGAACCGAAATCAATGTCTAACAAAGAACCTTGCGCGCCTTCAGCCAAAACTGTTTTACCTTGCGCAATTTCATGGTTGATAAAATACTCACTGTCAACCAAATTGAAAGTTTTCAAGAAGTCAATGGCTTGAAAAAATACCGCTTCTAAATCTGTTAAATTAAAAGTTTCGTTGTTGTAATCGTATTTGTAATAATCAAGAATAGCAATGTGCTGGTCAACAAGCGCTTTGTATTTGGCCCTAAAATTTGGTGAGAGAATATCGCCAACCCTAATCCCAACACGGGCAATTTTATCTTGGTACGTTGGACCAATTCCTTTTAATGTAGAACCAATTTTTGCAGCGCCTTTAGAATGCTCATAAGCAGCATCAAGCAAACGGTGCGAAGGCAAAATCAATTGTGCTTTTTTGGAAATAAACAAAGATTTTTTAAAATCGATATTAAATTTAGCCAAGGCATCAATTTCTTTTTTAAAAATTACGGCGTCCAAAACAACTCCGTTTCCAATAACATTTTTAATATCACTGTGAAAAATCCCAGATGGAATTTGATGTAATACATGCTTGATGCCATTAAACTCTAGTGTGTGACCAGCGTTTGGTCCTCCTTGAAAACGAACTACTAAATCGTATTTAGGAGCAATATAATCTACAATTGTGCCTTTCCCCTCGTCTCCCCATTGCAAACCTAATAAAACATCTACTGCCATTCTGGTACTATTTTATTTATTTTAGAATAATTTTAAAGCATCTTCTTTAGTACCTACAATTGTAAATACTGCATTTAATTTTGTGATGGTCAATATTTTCTGAATTTGATCAGAAGGGTTTACCAACACCAATGCGCCATTTTTGGATTTATATTTAGTCAGCAAAGTAATTAATACTCCGATGCCTGTACTGTTCATATAACGAATACCAGACAAATCTATCGCTGCATTGATAATATTGTCATTCATCTTATCGTTAACGATATCTACTAATTCTATACCGTCTGTTTCACCTAACATGTCACCCTCAATTTTGAGGAATAAAACATTGTTATTAATTTCGTGTTGATAATTCATTGAAAATATTATTTAAACTTTTACTTAATTGCTTTCTTTTTTGTTTTCACAAGCTTCTTTGGTACAATTCCCATAAAGAATTAAGGAATGGTGCATTACGTTAAAATGCAGCAATTCACCCACCATTTTTTGTATGTTATAGATGCGGGGATCACAAAACTCCAACACTTTATGACAATCCATACAAATCAAATGGTCATGTTGTTTGAAGCCATAAGATTTTTCGTACTGCGCTAAATTTTTCCCAAACTGATGTTTTGTCACCAAGTCACAGTCCCCCAAAACATCGAGCGTATTGTAAACGGTGGCACGACTTACCCTGTAGTTTTTGTTTTTCATGCTGATATAAAGCGACTCCACATCGAAATGTCCTTCTCTAGAATAGATTTCTTCCAGAATGGCAAACCTTTCGGGTGTTTTTCTAAGCTCCTTGTTTTCAAGGTATGCCGTAAAAATCTTCTTTACTTCATTAAAAACAGACTGGTTTAATGCCATTTAATTCTTTATCAATTGACCTTACATTGCATGACATAATTGTCAAACACAAATTCAAATATAATATAATTTGAGTACACATAAGTGATTCAAGCGGATGTTTATTTTAAAATATGCTAAAAAAAGTAAATCGTAGCAGTAAGATGACAAAAACCCCTCTTGTGCTGATTTTTAAGACAATTAAAGGTTGCTGTAAAGACTTTCGAGTTAAATAACACTACCGTTTGACACTGTTTATACCCATACCCTTGTTTCAGAAAATTATTAATGATACTTTGGTTGATCAATTTAAAACTAATGTAACAATGAACCCTTCTACTATTTTATTGATTGTTGGAGTAGGATTTAGTATGGCAGTCCTAGCTTCCTGTTTTGTATCCGTACAGCAAGGTACCATTGCAGTAATTACGGTTTTCGGTAAATACAGCAGAATTATGGGTCCAGGATTAAACTTCAAAATCCCCTTGATTGAAGTGGTTTACAAAAAAATATCCACCCAAAACAGGTCACTCGAACTTGAATTTCAAGCGACCACCATTGACCAGGCAAACGTGTATTTCAAAGCCATGTTGCTGTTTTCCGTTTTAGATCAAAATGAAGAAACCATTAAAAATGTGGCGTTCAAATTTATTGATGAAAGAAACTTAATGCAAGCGTTGATCAGGACCATTGAAGGCTCTATTCGTGGATTTGTTTCCACAAAAAAACAAGCAGAGGTACTTTCATTGCGCAGTGAAATCGTAGAAGATGTCAAAGATCAAATTGACGTAACACTTGAAAAATGGGGATACCATTTGATGGATTTACAGTTGAATGACATCACTTTTGATGAATCAATTATGAAATCAATGAGCCAAGTGGTGGCTTCTCATAACCTCAAAGCGGCTGCAGAAAACGAAGGACAAGCTTTATTGATTACCAAAACCAAAGCCGCTGAAGCAGAAGGAAATGCCATCAAAATTGCCGCTGAAGCCGAAAGACAAGCAGCACAATTGCGTGGACAAGGTGTTGCATTGTTTCGTGAGGAAGTAGCAAAAGGGATGACCTCTGCTGCGCGTGAAATGAAACAGGCAAATTTAGATTCATCTATCATCATGTTCACCATGTGGACGGAGGCAATTAAGCACTTTGCAGAAAATGGGTCAGGCAATGTGATCTTCCTAGATGGTTCGGCTGATGGCATGCAAAAAACCATGCACCAAATGATGGGCATGGGCAAAATCCTTGATACCAAAGAATAAATTGATTTATGTCAGTATAATTAGGGTCTGCTGAAAAAGCATTAACAATATCAATAACAGTGATTTATGATTAAGAATAGATTTTAAAGTGCAAACAAATCATGCACAATCTTTGAATTGTCTTGCGTACGACCTTTTAAAAAATGCGTTATCCCGATATTCTCGGGATTGATCCATGAAACGGTTAATAACAAAACACTGTTTGAGCCACGCTACTATTGAAAGTTTAAACAAAAGTGAGTGGCGAGTTTGTTTTTTTCGGCGTAATGGAGCAAATTCGTAGCGTTTTTTTTAATCAAATGTCCGCCGTGGCGGAGTATTGATTTTCGTTGGTTAATTTTTCATCAAGGGAAATAGACAAAAGACAGCATTACAGTGAAAATTAATGGGTAAGCGAGTTTTTCAGCAGCCCCTAAGCTTTGTACTAAAAAAAGTCCCGACAAACATCGGGACTTTTTTATTAACAAAATAACAAGAACAATTTTAACCTACCTTCACTGGAGGCATCATCTGTGTACCACATTTTTTACAAGTACAATTGCTAGTGGTATAAAACCTATTCATAATTTCAGGCAGTTGCGTGACGATATCTGAAACATGTGCAGCTTCGGAATAGAGTTGCGCTCCACAGTTTTCGCAAAACCATAAAAAAGCATCCAATTCTTCAGGCTTACGGTAACGTTCTATCACCAATCCAACAGTATTTGCTGGCCTTACAGGACGATGAGGAACTTTAGGTGGCAATAGAAAAAGATCGCCTTCTTTAATTTCAATTTGTTGAGGTTTGTTGTCCAGCATAATATCCAGCATAACATCTCCTTCAAATTGGTAAAACAATTCTTCCCCTTCATTATAATGATAATCCTTTCGGGCATTGGGTCCGCCAACAATCATGACTATAAAATCATTATTCCCTTTATAAATCACCTGATTTCCAACCGGGGGTTGCAGCAAATGGCGATGTTCATCTATCCATTTTTTAATGTTAATTGGAGGAAGCATGTTTTTGAGTTTTGAGTGTTAAGTGTTGAATTTTGAGTATTTGAAAGTTTAATAATAATTCTCCAAATTACTTAACACTCAACACTAAACTTAGTTTTGAGTGTTGGGTGTTGAATGTTGAGTATTTTGTTGACAGTTATTTTTTTAGTTTTACTAAAAACTCAACACTCACAACTCAACACTAAACTTAGTTTTGAGTGTTTGGAAGCAAGTTATTTTTTTACTAAAAATTCATCCCTAAACACTCAACACTATAAGAAGTATCCAAACAAATTCGGATTATCATTGATAGTGGTATAATCGAGATTTTTCTTGTTCATTCTATCAATCAAATCATCGTAATCTTCCACATGTTTCAACTCTATGCCGACAAAAGCGGGACCTTGGTCGCGGTTATTTTTTTTCACATATTCAAAGCGGGTAATGTCATCATTGGGACCAAGTACATCAGACAAAAACTCCCTTAATGCGCCTGCTCTCTGTGGAAACCTAACGATAAAGTGATGCAATAAGCCTTCATAAATCAAGGAGCGTTCTTTGATTTCCTGCATACGCCCTAAGTCGTTGTTACTTCCACTGACCACACACACTACATTTTTCCCTTTTATTTCTTCTTTATAAAATTCTAATGCAGCAATGGTTAATGCCCCAGCAGGTTCAACCACAATGGCTTGCTCATTATAAAGCTTTATAATGGTAGAACACACTTTTCCTTCAGGCACCAAAATCATGTCATGAAGATGGTCTTTAAGTATCTCGAAAGTATGGTTACCCACACGTTTCACCGCTGCTCCATCCACAAATTTATCAATGGTGTCTAAGGTCACCACATGCCCCACATCAAGTGATGCTTTCATGGCCGGCGCACCCAAAGGTTCTACCCCAACTATTTTTGTATCCGGACTTAATTTCCTGAAATAGGAACTCACCCCAGCAGACAATCCTCCACCGCCAATTGGCAACATTAAAAAATCTATGGGAACAGTAAGGTCTTGTATAATCTCCACACCTACAGTTGCCTGACCGGCAATCACTGCAGGAGCATCGAATGGATGAACAAAAACCATTTGGTGTTCATTGCAATAACGAATGGCTTCTTCGTAAGAATCATCAAAAGTATCTCCAATCAAAAGTACTTCGACAAATTCTTTCCCAAACATTTTTACCTGTGTCACTTTTTGTTTGGGCGTCGTACTCGGCATGTATATTTTACCCCTTATTTGAAGCGTCTTACACGAATAAGCCACACCTTGGGCATGATTGCCTGCACTTGCACAAACAACACCTTTGTCACGATCTGCTTGCGACAGCGAACTGATTAAATTGTATGCCCCACGAATTTTGTATGACCGTACTACCTGTAAATCTTCTCTTTTCAGGTAAATATTGGCTTCATACTGATCCGACAATTGTTGGTTAAAGGCTGTGGCTGTGTGGATAACAACTCCTTTTAACCTATCATTTGCTGCTAATATATCGTTGATGGCTATCATTGTACTAGAAATAGAGGGTAATATTGTTTTACAAAACTAAAAATATTCACAGATGAATACTAATAAATTATCATTGCAAGCAGATAAAAGATACTTGTACCAATACTGGCATACATAAAACCGAACCGAACTTCTTCACTTTTGAGGATTATACCAATTCCCATTCCCAATAAACTTAACAAAGGAATCCATACAAATAAAATAAAGTGGTGCAATCCATCATAAATGGCATGTACCAAGTTAAATACGCCGTCAGTGTTGCTTTGCAATTTTTGGTGAATCAAATACAAGTAAATCGCAGCAAATAAAAAAACAGCGAATACTATTTTGTAACGTAAAGCGAATGCCATAGTCAAATGTTTTATGGGTAGTAAGGTGCAAGGTAATCAATTAATAGTATTTACAAATGCCAACAAGGGGTAAGCATTTCCATAAATCCTGTTAAATTTCTTTGCGAAAGTAAAAACATTCGCCCACTAGTTTAAGTCTTCGCTTCGCTAGCGCAAGTCTTGCGCCAGACAAAAGCAGAATTCAGCCATTGGAGGTACAAGGTACAGAGTACAGGGTACAGGGTACAGGGTACAGAGTACAGAGTAAACGCATTAAAATATAAAGTAGCTCAAAAGCCTCACCCCAACCCTCTCCAAAGGAGAGGGAGCTGTCCATTAATCATAAATTGGTGATTAATGCAAAGAAAACCTTTTCGTTTTAAAAAAATAATGATGATTTCATCGGGATTTAAAG
>CALPQG020000062.1 GCA_943325655.2 Bifidobacterium breve
AGAAGCCTTTTCAATGTTCGTCGAAACCATCAATGAAGACTTATTGCAAGACAGGGGAACAGATTTTAATCCTGCCATTGAATTAGCAAACAATAAACTAATCCAAACAAAACAAGCGGAAAGTACCGCTAAAATCATCCTGTTGTTTTCTGACGGTGAAGACTTTGGTGACAATACTGAATCTGCCATAAAACTTGCCAACAAAAATCACATCCCAATATATACAATCGGAATTGGCACCGCCAAAGGTGGAAAAATACCGTTCACACATGGATATGCACTTGATGAAGATGGAAATTATGTAATCAGCAAACTTCAAAAAACAGCACTCAAAAATATTTCCAAACTTACCGGTGGGAAATATTATGAAATAAATGAATTTATAAACGAATCTGAACGTCTGGTAAGAGATCTCAATCAGGTAAAAGGAATAACCACAGATACGAAAACAATCAACGTGAATGCTGATAAATATTTTTATTTTGTATTTATTGCATTTATATTCATCACATTTGATGCATTAATTACCTTTAAAACTATTAAGCTATAATTGAAATTCATATTCACTATATTATTATTCTTTAGTTTCTTCAATAGAATTGATAGAGGAAATGAAATCAAAAATTTAGCAAAAGAGGCTAACTTGTATGGCAATTATACTCTTGAAATTAATTTACTAAAAGAATTAATTGTATTGAAAAAAACAAATACTGACAACATTTTTTTAAACTTAGCCCATGCGTACCTCAACAACAACCAACCAAAAGAGGCTTTTAAATATTATTTAGAATTAAGTAACAGTACAAATTTCACTATTAAATCAATTGCATTTCAACAACTTGGAATCATTTATACCTATAAGTTCAGGGAGTTCATCATTGAAAATAGCAAAAAAAATGCGGAGAAGAATTATAGCAAAGCACTTTTCTTTTTCAAAAAATCATTACTTGCTAACCCCAAAAATGATGAAGCCAGGTACAATTTTGAATTACTCAACATTCATCCTTTAAGTTTAAAAAAGCCTGTTGAAAAAAAGTCTATTGCTAATGCTGTAAATCCAGAAAAAAAGAAGCATAATAAAGATAAAAAAGCTAATAATCAAGTTAAAGAAGGCGAAAAAATTGAAGGTAAAAACCAAGAGGGCGAATTTAAACCTGACCAATCAGGAACAGAAAAACAGCCCTCCCCTACTTCCAAAATGGGTAAAGGTGACGGTAAAAACGAAGTACCAAGCAACGACGCTACAGGGAAGTCGAATAAAAACGCGCCTGGAAAATCGGACCCTAATGGATCTCAAAGTGGTGGATTAGAACACAAAGTAAATGGAAGAGCCTCTGAACATGGTGATAAAGGTAAAATCGATGTCTTAAAAAATATTCAAAAAGAAAAACCTCAACTCAACAAAGACAAATTAAAAAAAATGAATTTAAGTGTTCAAGCCGCTGAACAGTTATTAAATAAAATGAAAATGGCTGAAAAACAATACATTCAGCAACAACAAAAGAAAATAACTCCTGACCATAAATCCAACAATGAATCTAAATGGTAATTTAGGAGTGTGAATTACAAAACTTAAAAAGGGAAACGTTAACAGAACTCTAAAAAAATGTTAGCTTGCATTGTTTTTTAAAACCAGAATGAAATCAACTAAAATCTCTTTTATAGGTGCCGTTTCGATAATTGTGTCCAACATGATAGGTACAGGTGTATTTACCAGTTTAGGATTTCAAGTCGCAGGTATAAAATCAATTCCAGCATTGTTGGCACTTTGGGTTGTTGGCGGTATCATTGCCATTTGTGGTGCTTTTGCATACGCCGAATTAGCCTTAAGATTTCCACGTTCTGGTGGAGAATACAATTTCCTGTCAAGAATTTACCATCCTGCTATTGGCTTTTTATCAGGCTGGGTTTCAAGTACAGTGGCATTTGCGGCGCCTATTGCCATGTCGTGTATGGCCTTTGGCAATTATTTTTATGACATTTTCCCAGTATATGAACCCATGACCATCGCTTTTGTGACGCTTGCCTTGGTGACCACCATTAACCTGATCAGTTTAAGTGTAGGAACTGCTTTTCAAAAAACATTTACATTCCTAAACCTATCTTTAATCCTTCTATTTATTATATACGGCTTAATAAACAGCAATTCAAGTCATTACGAGTTCAAAATCAACACCAGTACTTTAAGTCCAATTTTCAGTTCTTCCTTTGCCAGTTCATTGGTATATGTTTCTTTTGCTTTTTCTGGATGGAATTCTGTGACTTATGTCATTGATGAAATTGATGACCCTAAAAAAACAATTCCCAAAGCCTTGTTTACAGCCATAGGAATTGTTCTGGTATTGTACGTGGCCTTGAATTTTATATTCCTGTACTCCACTCCTATTTATGACCTCGAAAACAAAGTGGATGTTGCTTCCATTGCAGCCAACAATATTTTTGGTACCGAAGGAGGACGTGTCATTAGCGCCATGATATGTATCGCATTGTTTGCTTCGGTAAACTCCATGTTAATTGCAGGCCCTAGAATTATCAAAGTAATTGGCGAAGATTTTCCTTTTTTCAAAAAATTTGCAAGTTCCTCTGAAAAAGGAACACCTGTATTGGCTACTTTAATCATGAGTACCATTGCACTGGGGTTGATACTTTCGTCACAATATGAAATGGTATTTACGTACATTGGCTTTACATTAAGTATATTCACCCTATTGACAGTGATTGGTCTATTTGTATTAAGAAATAATCAAAAAAATAGTACTACTCCTATTTATAAATCATGGGGATTTCCAATCACAGCCATTATCTTTATTGCACTTGAAGGATGGATGATGGTATTTTTACTGATGGAAAAACCGAATGAATCCATAGCCGGACTAATCACTATATTATCAGGATTAATCGTATATTTTTTAATCAAAAAGAAAAACAACAACCAAATCAAATCGACTCATGAAATTTAATTATATCCTCCTTTTTGTAGTTCTAGGTACATTTTCTTGTTCAACAAAAGAAAACAAGGATACCGCAACTACATACAAAGACACTATTTCTGTACCATCTATTGACAGCGTAAAACTTGCGGTTCCACCTCAAAATGTCAATTTCCTACCAAGTGTACACAGGCAATATGATGACTTTGCTCGTTTTATTGCTGGCTATAAACAATTAGACAGCAGCAGTTTAAGTACAGTAGAATCCTATCCTGAGTGGCGCAAATTCTCTAAACGATTGGATAGCAACTGGGCTGTATTAGAAAAAAACAGGTTTAGCAAAATGAGGACCTGGTCTGAAACAGAAATTAAATCAGCCCATGAAGGCAAACGAGACTTACTGTATACCTTCTCTGGCCCGGACATGCTTAACGCTTTTACCTTATTTCCTACAGCTACCAATTATACCTTAATTGCCTTAGAACCAGTTGGTCAAGTAAAAGATTTTAGCCATACAAAACCAGAAAATATTGAACAATATTTAGGGTCTATTGATGAAGCGTTGAGTGATATTTTTGAAAAGAGTTATTTCATTACCCGCAAAATGCTGTCACATTTACAACCCAATAAAGCCAATGGTACATTGCCTTTGATCTGTTTATTTTTAGAACGTACGGGGAATAAAATCATTGACATCAAGCGCATTAAAATTGATTCGACAGGAACTGCCAATGAATATGATTGGGACTTAAAAACCAAAGCCTCAGGAGTTAAAGTGTACTTTGTGAATGAAAAAGAACCACAACGCTTACGCTCTGTCACCTATATCAAAGCAGATATGGAAAATAAAGCTTTGGATAAAAATAAAGCAATGACAAACTGGCTCAATAAATTCTCCAATGTTGATACCTATATCAAATCAGCTTCTTATATCTTACACTATAAAGATTTTTCGATGATCAGAAATGTCATTCTAAATGCAAGTGTGCATATTTTACAAGACGATACAGGCATCGCATATAAGTTTTACGATAAATCTACATGGACTTGTAAACTCTATGGCAAATATGTAAAACCTGTAGATGACTTTGAAGGCGTTGATCAATTAGACTTGAAAAAAGCATATTCAGACGCCACAAAAATACAGAAGCTACCATTCTCCTTAGGATATCATTGGGGGACAAACGATCAAAACCTGATGTTTTCGGTAAAAAAATCTATTGGGGAAAACAAAAAATAGCAATGAATAAAATTGTCATTCCAGGTCATATTAAAGGATTAATATTCGACATTGATGGTACCTTGGCCAACACCATGCCGATTCATTACAAGGCCTGTCAAATCGTATGTAGAAAACATGGATTTGAATTCCCATTAGCCTATTTCTTAGCCAAAGCAGGAATTCCAACACACACCACTTTTAAAATGCTGATTGATGAATTAGGCTTAAAAGAACTTGATGCCAACGCCATTGCGGATGAAAAAGAAGCTGTATTTTTAACTTTAGTACATACAGCAACCCCGATTGATGTGGTGGTAAACGTGGCTAAAAAATACCAGGGAATTTTACCTATGGCCTTAGGGACAGGCGCCAACAGAGAATTAGCTGAAAACATATTAAAAGCTACTGGCTTAACAGAAATGTTTGAGATATTAATTACTTGCGACGACGTCGTAAATCCCAAACCAGCTCCTGACACCTTTTTAAAAGGAGCAGCTTTGATGGGAATAGCGCCAGAATTTTGTTTGGTATTTGAAGATGGAGCACCAGGAATTGCTGCAGCAATTGCAGGTGGAATGGAAGTAATAGATGTAAGACCTTATTTCGCTGCAGAGATTAAAGAGTAGGTAAGCGAGCGTGTTGCAAAAGTAACTTCACTAGAATTTGTGTGATATTTTATTTTTTTTAAGAACAAAAAAAATTAGTCAATTTTACTAAAATTTGATTTTTTAAGGTACAAATAAGTAATAAATCCGAGCTGTTTTCTTGTTGATTTTCTAAATTCAACTCGTCCTTTATCACTTTTTGAATTAAAACAAAAATGAGAGCTCTTTACGGAAATTATAGTTTTCGAAAAGACACAATATTTACCATTTTTGGATAGTATTTATCGAACAATTTCATTGCGGGTTCATCAATACATAGGGTAAAAATATGTGCAAAGGAAAATGAAAACAATAAAGTTGATAATAATAATATTAATAAACCAAAATCATGTCTTAAATAAGGGAGGAGTACATATAATTTTGAACCAATTGACCCAATGATTAATATGTGTATTAAATATAATGAAAATGAAATTTTCCCCAACCATGTAATGATAGAAAAGGAAAAAAGTTTTTGAATTAATGAGCTTCGTAAGGCAATACCTATGTACAATAATGCTAAGATTGATTTATAGCTAAAAAAAGTAAATTCAACTTGATTTAACCAGTTACATTCTACAATATAAGTCAATATACAAATGATAATAATAAAAATTAAATTCACCATTTTGGTATTATATGTATTAACAATAAACTTATAGTTAAGTGCTAGCAATGTTCCGCCTATAAATAACACCCCATATTCAATACCTTTAAATGACATAAAACTAAGTACACTCAATGTATAAATAATTATAGCGATATTCTTCCATATCATTTTAGTTAATTTATTGACAATAAAAAACAGTACAAACAATACATAAGACCAATACAATTCTATAGGAATTGTCCAAAGTGAAGAATTAATATTCATCACAAATTGCCAATCAGAAAAAAGCATAAAATCATACACGCATCTTTGAATAAACTGAACTACAGTATATTTAATTACCCAATGACTTGACGACCAATCAGAATAATGAATTTTACACAATTCTTCAAAATAAAATAAATTATTGTTAGAAAAAATAAAATAGACTATGGAGGTAATAAAAACAGGTACAAAAAGTCTATATAATCTTTTAGACCATTGTTTTGTTAAAAATTGTGCTCTATTAAATGAATTATACGCTAAAACAAAACCACTTAAAACAAAAAACAATTCAACACAAAACCCACCAGTTAAGAAAAAATAATTTAGTCTTCCCCATAGAAAAGCATAAGAAGAAGAAGTGTTGAATGCATCAAAAAAAGCATTCCTAAAATGACTTAAAACAACAATTAATGCCGCTACTCCTCTAATGCCATCTAAATACTCAAATCTTTGTATATTCATTGTTCAATCGATTTAATATCTAATTTAAATTTTAAAATATTATCCTAACTTTTAAAAATTTTTTTTCTAAACGTATTGAATATTTTATAAATAATTTCCGCAAATTTTATACTTGGTTTATCAATAAATCGATAAATTATATCACCTAACAATAAAGATAATATAAGCGATATAATCATTACTGTTATATAAGTAAAGTCATACGAGAAACTATTATTTAAATATAAATATAGTCGAGAAACAATTGTACCAATAACAAGAGGATGAATTAGATATAAAGAAAAAGAAATTTTACCTAGGTATAACAATATTTTATTATTTAAAATATTTTGCATTTTTTTAGAAGATAATATAGCTATAATTATCATACTAGCACCAATAAGATTTAAAGTTATAGTAAATGTTGAAACCGTTAAATACTGCACTTTAAAATTAAAAATTAAATCCAAATTGCAACCTAAAAGTAATCCGAAAACAAGTAAAGCACTTCGACCAAAAGAATTTAAATTAAATATTTTATTTGTATATAAAAATGATATATTAATTCCTAATAAAAAGCCTAAGAAATAGATAAATAAAGTATCGGCATACATAACTAGTGTAAATATTAAAATGGTATTTACTACAATAGCCATGAAACTATTTCGAATAAAACATATTACTAAAAATAGTAAAAAGGAATATTTAAGTTCGATTGGCATTGTCCACAGGCAAAAGTTAATATTTTTAAGAAAACCATGATCATTAAATAAAAACAAATCATAACCACATCTTAATATTAATTGTTTAATCGTGTACGATTCTTTCCAAAACTTAACGAACCAAGTTGAGTGCGTAATATTGACTACCTCTGAATTAAAAAACCAAGATTGTTCTTTTGCAAACCAATATAAAACAGATGTAAATATAACGGGCAGAAATAACCGAGGAAATCTTTTAATACTTTGTTTTAATATAAAATTATAATCATAATTATTAAAAAAACCTAGACTTAATACAAATCCGCTTAAAACAAAAAAAATACAAACTGAAAAATGGCCAGAGATAAAACAAAATTCAAAAAAATGATTAAAAAAATCAGATATACTAAAATATTCTTTTTTTTGAATAAATGCATCTTTACTATGTCCTAATACAACAATTACTGCAGCTAGGCCTCTAATACTATCTAAATAAGACAATTTTGCTATTTTCGTTGGATTTAAATTCTTCATTTATTGTAGAAATAATTTAATGATTTATAAAACACAGGTTTAGCATTATTTATAATTTAATTTTTCACATATAAACATCAAAGAAATTTAATAAATCAACTTTTTAAGTCTTGCATAAATTTAAGAAATATTGTAAATTCAAATTAACGCATAAGGTATACTAAACATTTATTTAAATCAATCCAATTTCTAATATAGACATACATTATGTTAATTAAAACAATTATTTAATAACTTTAAAAAATCTCCACACTTTTTGTAGAAGAAATGAATCAAAATAAAATTCAACAAATCTTAATTTCAATAAAGACGGGATCTTCCATATTGAGAAATCAATAATCCTTCTTTGAAAAGGAATCCCCAATTGTATCATATATTTAATATATATAGTTCTCAACCTATTTGCACAAAGCAAATGCCAAGGCCTATGTAAAGTAAAATGAATTACCACTACATCTTTGATAAATTTTTTCAAGTCACGTGATGAAATCTCTTGAGGAATATATGAATACAATAAATTATATTTCATTGGTAATCGTAACCAATGACCTACACAAACTGCATTTAAAGCACATTGGTCAACAAATTTAATTTTTTCTGGATATTGCGCTAAAAAATTTATGGCTTTTTCAGACAATTTCAATTCTTTCCATCTAGGCACATTGAATAAAAGCATACCTGAATTAAAATATTTATCCTCTTCAATAATTCCGATTTCTGGTTGATTTTTTACATAATTATCAAACACAGCTCCTAAAGCATAATTGTCTAAATTAATCTCAAATAATGATTTAAGATCCCCTATCACAAGCATGTCTGTATCTAGATATATTAATTTTTCTACCCTATCTGGCACCAATAAAGGAAAAAACATTTTATAATATACCGCTGTTGTCCAAGTACCAGAAATTACAAATTGTGAAATCAAATTTTCATCAACTTCATATTGATTTAAAACACATCCATTTTTAATAATGTATTCATTAATTTCAGCCAACTTTTCTTTGGGAACATCGTCTTTAATGATACAATGAAACTCTATAAATACATCTCTATTATTATCAAATATCGATGAAATCAGTGCATAAAACGGATTTAAATAATTATAATCAAATGATATGGCGATATGCATCTTACAAAAATGATTTAATTATTTTCTTGATAAAATTAGGCATCAATTGAACTAACAAGTACTTCATGCCTCTAAAGGAGAAATAAAACTTAAGCTTTCCTTTAAAATCCCAACCTAACATCTTTTTAATTTCTGCTGGGGAAGCTTTATTTTCAAATCCAACTTGATACATTCCCCATTCAATATTTAGTTTCGCTTCATTTGGAAAACAAAACAAATGAGGGAAATTAGCCCTCAATATTCTCTCAGAAAAAACTTCAATAGTCGGTTTTAAAACCTCAGGAAACTTATGATACAAGGGTTCATTGATAAAATCTTCTGCTCTATATTCAGAAAAAGGACCATATACTGATGGTTTTGCTCCAAAATATGAGGCGTATGCTAAACAAGAGCCAAAACCATTGGTAGTAACAAACTCAAAACTTGACATTAAAGCCTGTAATCGTTCTAATGCATTTGTTTTGATTCCATCAATCCCAACGATAACTTCAAAACCAGCCGCTTTAAAATCGTCCACCCAATACCCTTTTTTAAAACAAGAAGAATGAACACAAATGGTAACACGATCAAACAAATGTTTAATATTAGAAATTTCATTTACGTACTCCTTAAATTTCCAATGTTTATGTTCCGTAAAATCAACTGAATGAACAGGCATCACTAATAAACTATTAGGGATTCGTTTAGTATTTACTTCAGGCAAGTAAACTACATTTAAACCAATTGCTTTTGCTGTTTTGTAATTATTTTCAATTTTTAAATAATTCTCATCCGTCTTTTTAGCCACAAAACACCAATTTTCAGGATTATATTCAAACCCTGTAACTAAAATTGGATTAATTAACATATAATCAGGTGACCATCCATGCAACCAATTGTAGTTTCTGCCTACATATGGAGGACATTTTTTAAAACCACAATATTTTGCCAGTAATTCTTTTGAGCCATAAGGATCAAAATTTTGAGACAATTCCTGAATAGGCAAATTTAATTCGTTATTATCATTCATTCTGTATTTTTAAAAAACAAATCAATAAGTATAAATTTTATCGTTTAATCTATTTTTTAGATTGTTAACATTATATATTATTATAAAGACTCAACTAATAGATATATTTTATTGAACGAAAATAATAATTAAGAACATTTATCGCCTTTTTTAATTTATTCTATTAAGAATAATAAAGAATTTCAAACAATATTTTTTGAAAACCTAGGGAAAACACCATTAGTTGTCATTTCATTTATAAAGTTTATAAGTTTATAATCAGAATATTTTCTAGCTACTACTTGTAAACCAAATGGTAATCCATTGTGATTAAATTGAGGAATATTTATAACTGGTAGACCACACATTGTCCATATTAAGCTAGTATCTGCTGGATCAATAGCTACACCAAATTTAGGAGCATGCCCAGCT
>CALPQG020000063.1 GCA_943325655.2 Bifidobacterium breve
AATTTTCGTTGTAGAAAACAACGGTTATGCCATGGGTACTTCTGTACAGCGTACGTCTAATGTTACAGAATTGTATACTTTAGGAGAAGCTTACGACATTCCTGCAGAACCTGTAAATGCGATGAATGTGGAAGATGTTCATAATTCAGTAGCAAAAGCTGCAGAAAGAGCAAGAAGTGGTAACGGTCCTACGTTCTTAGAATTCAGAACTTATAGGTACAAAGGACATTCTATGTCTGATCCTGCAAAGTACAGAACCAAGGAAGAATTAGAGTCTTACAAGGCACAAGATCCAATCGAACAAGTGCGTGATACCATCTTGAAACTTAAACACGCTACAGAAGCTGATTTGGAAGCCATTGATGCCAAAATAAAAGTGAAAGTGGATGCCTCAGTTAAATTTGCTGAAGAATCTCCTTATCCAACTGCTGCCGAAGCATATACTGATGTGTATGCTGAAAGTGATTACCCTTATGTCATGGACTAATTGGTCCACCCAAATTTATAACCTTAATTTTATCATGAGCGAGCATATCAAAGAAAAAGAAGTACAACACGAAGACCATAAATCTGTTGAAGTTTTAGAAAGCCCGGAAGTGTTACAAGATAGATTGAACAGTTCTGTGGAATATGTAAAAGAGCATAAAAACAAACTTTCTTATATCGTTGGTGCCATTGCATTAATCGTTGGTGGATTTTTCTTTTACAGGTATTATCAATCTACTCAAAACCTGGAAGCACAAAAAGCAATGTTTCAGTCAGTGTATTATTTTGAAGCGGATTCATTAAACAAAGCCTTGAATGGTGATGGTAAAAACCCTGGCTTAAAAGAAATCGCGGATGACTTCGGAGGTACACAGGCGGGTAATTTGGCCAACTATTATGTTGGAACAATTTATTTGAAACAAGGCAAATTTGATGAATCGATCACCTATTTAAGTGCTTTTTCTTCAAGTGATCTAGTAGTGCAAGCAAGAGCTTATTGTTTATTAGGAGATGCCAATATGGAAAAAAATAATTTGGATGAAGCCTTGACGTTTTATCAAAAAGCTGCAAATGATCATCCTAACAAAGAGTTTACACCACGTTATTTGATGAAATTAGCCTTGGCTGCTGAACTTAAAAAAGACAATAGCAAAGCCATTGAAGCTTACGATAAAATTGTGAACGAATATCCATTGGCTCAAGAAATGAATGATGCAAAGAAATATAAAGCCTTGTTAGAAGGAGTGAAATAGGTTTTTGGTAATAGGTATTAGGTATTAGGTACAAAGTACAGGGTACTGAGTACAGCGTAAAAGGTACAAGGATAAAATACAGTATGTATTTTATCCTTTTTTATTTTTTTACTTGTTTAGAACTGACAACTGTAAACTGATAACCCTAAACTAAAAACTGTAAACCGACAACTCTAAACTAACAATTAAAAACTGCAAACCGAAAACTGTAAACCGAAAACTACAAATGTCATCAGCCTTAAAAAACCTCAGCGATTATAAAGCGCACCAAACCATTGATATTGCTTCCAAAAAATTTGCAATTGTTGTTTCTGAATGGAATGAAACCATCACAGAGGCATTGTACAATGGAGCTTTTCAAACATTACTAAAAGAAGGTGTGAAAGAAGAAAATGTTTTCAGGAAAAATGTACCTGGAAGTTTTGAGTTGAGTACTGGTGCGCAATGGGCAGCACAGGTAGAAGAAATTGATGCGGTGATTTGTTTGGGTTGTGTGATTCAGGGCGAAACCAAACATTTTGATTTTATCTGCAATGCCGTGGCCAATGGCATTACCAATGTTAGTCTCAAGTACAATAAGCCCGTTATTTTTGGTGTATTAACAACCGACAATATGCAACAGGCTTTAGACCGTGCAGGCGGTAAACATGGAAATAAAGGAGATGAAGCAGCAATAACTGCTGTTAAAATGCTTGGTTTTTAGTTGTTTGTACAATTAAAAATAAATGAACATTTAATTAAGATTACAATATTTTTTTGTAATTTGAGTTTTCTAAAATCATATACACTAAAATTTATTCAATGAAAAACAACTTTACTCTTATCAAACAATTGTTGATGGGTTGTTGTATGCTTGCTTTTACCCTGAGCTCGTATGCCAAAACCACAACTTTTGCACCTGATTCTGCATCTGTGATTTATGGTTGCATGGACCCAAAAGCCATCAACTACGATTCAAGTGCAAATGCTCCTGGACAATGTACTTACAGCGATACTTCTAAAGTATTCGGTTGTATGGATCCAAAAGCTAACAACTACAATTCAAGTGCAACTGCACCAGGTCAATGTTACTACAACGATACTACCAAAGTATATGGTTGTATGGATCCAAAAGCCAACAACTACAATTCAAGTGCAACTGCACCAGGTCATTGTTATTACAACGACAGCACTAAAGTATATGGTTGTTTAGACCCGAAAGCTAACAACTACAATTCAAGTGCAACTGCACCAGGTCAATGTTACTACAACGATACTACTAAAGTATATGGTTGTATGGATCCAAGAGCGATGAACTACGTTGCAACTGCTACTGCACCAGGCCAATGTTATTACAACGACAGCACCAAAGTGTTTGGTTGTATGGACCCTAAAGCTGAGAATTTCAATTCTATGGCTACAGCTCCTGGAGTTTGTTATTATAACGATTCAACAAAAGTATTTGGATGTATGGATCCAAGAGCAATGAACTTCAATCCAACAGCGACAGTTGGTGGTGCTTGCTATTATAATGATTCTGCAAAAGTATTTGGTTGTATGGATCCAAGAGCAATGAACTACGATCACAATGCGACATCTGGTGGTACTTGTTACTACGACGATACTACAAAAGTATTTGGTTGTATGGATCCAAGAGCTACAAATTTTAATTCAATGGCTTCTATTCCAGGCGAATGTTTCTATTATGATACTACCAGAGTATTTGGTTGCATGGATCCAAGAGCGATGAATTATGATGTTAAAGCTACTTTTGGTGGAGCATGTTTCTATAAAGACTCAACAAAAGTATTTGGTTGTAAAGACAAAAGAGCGATCAATTTTGATCCAATGGCAACTATAGATGGTGCATGTTTCTACAATGATACTACTAGAGTGTTTGGTTGTATGGATCCTAAAGCTAAAAACTTTGATCCTAAAGCTACAATAGGTGGAGTATGTTTCTATCAAGATACTACATTCTTATTTGGCTGTATGGATCCGAATGCAAGCAATTATGATATCAATGCAGTAACTCCTGGAGCATGTTTTTACAATGATACCACGAAAGTGTTTGGTTGTAAGGATCCACTTGCAATGAATTATAATGCAGAGGCTACAAATAGCGGAACTTGTTATTACAACGATACTACTAAAGTGAATGTATATGGTTGTACAAATCCTGATTCGTATAACTTTAATCCTTATGCTACAAAAGACAATGGTTCTTGTGTAGTTAGGGAGAATACGTTCTTAGAATTTGGTTGCACTGATCCTTCTGCACCTAATTTTAAACCTTCTGCAAATAGAAATGATGGTTCATGCAGATATGTTTACGATAAAGTAAATATTGTAAACATTAAAGGTTGTATGGATCCATTGGCTTATAACTACAATGGTCTTGCAAACATGATGGATCACAGTTGTTTGTATCAAGAGGTGATCATAGACACTGCAACCACAATTGTAAGAGAAGCATTGAAAGATACAATTGGATCAGTAGTATTTGACGAGTGTTTAATCAATTATTCATTACCAATTGTAAATGCTTATATTGAAGGTATTACTTATGTAGGTGTTGATTCAGTAATGGCTACTTGGATTGTAGTACAAACAGATGGAAACAAAACATTTAATTCAATGTATAAAGTTACTGAAACAGGTGAACAGTTGTTTGTGTTTACAGTTGTTTGTTCTGAAAATCCAATCGGTAGAACAGCTGCAGCATCAACAAAATCAAACACATTTGGTGACGTGTTTGAGATATTGACTGTAACTGATATTAAAACAAATGCAAGTAATGCAGCTGGATTTAGTTTATATCCGCTTCCTGCTGGTAATTCTATTAATTTTAGTTCATCTGAAACGGGTACACTTACTGTAATCAGTTTAATGGGACAAACAGTTTTAACAACTGATTTAAACGCATTGAAAGGTGAAATTAACTTGTCAGGTTTACAATCAGGTGCATATGTCTATAAATTTACAAGCGCTTCTGGCCAATCTGTTGGCAAGTTGATTAAGCAATAGTATTTTATAGTATTTTATATTTTCATGAAGGGTTGTCTAGTAATAGACAACCCTTTTTTGGTATGTCGGGCATGGAAATTTAGGCTCACACGATAAACTTTGGGAGAAGGATGAAAATTATAATTTGTATATAAATAGGGTCTGCTGAAAAATTATTTATACCAAACACCAATATTAAATTACTGTCGTCCGACACTTAGTTAAAATAAGTCAATTGACAAAAGATAGAATTATAGTGAAAATTAATGGGTAAGCGAGTTTTTCAGCAGACCCTATTTATTTTAATTTTTAAAATATGAAAGTGTAGAAACCGACAATAAAAGTTCAGAAAGGGCAATAAGAAATGTAAAAGTAATACAAAAATATTGAATCAATTCAAAACACTAAAAGGTGCACATATTTTTGTAGTTCTAAGATCTATCATTGATACTGCTATCAAAAACAATAGCAATATTATTAATACACTTTATTAGCCTGAGTAGTTACAAAATATCAAAACAGAGGTTGAAAAAATTTAATCGCATTAGTTTCATCACCCATTTTTTTATAACAAAAACCTAAATTGTTATTCGAAAGTTTAGTTGTCAAATCAATTTTTTCATTGTAGTTGGTTGATTTGTTAAGTTGAGAATTTAAGTATTCTCTGCTATTACTAAATGAAAAACAGCCACCTAACCAAAGAGCTTAAAAAAATTAAAATTATTTTGACATAAATGTATTCCCCTGAAGTATTCTAAGTTTTCTGAGCATTACAAAAATCAAAGAAGACATTACTCAAGTCGCACTCTAGGGTCAATAGCAGCATACAAAATATCAACAAACATGTTGATAATGACAAATATTGCGGCGACCAACAAGGTTGCTCCCATTACTACTGGGAAATCCAAATTGTAAACGGCTGTAATGGTAACCAAACCTAAACCTTTCCAGTTGAAAACCATTTCCACGAAAAATGCACCCGCTAAAAGTGACGCCAACCAACCTGTTACAGCGGTAATCACTGGGTTCAAAGCATTTTTTAACGCATGCTTAAAAATGACCGCATTTTTTGTTAACCCTTTTGCTCTTGCTGTTCTGATATAATCCTGTGACATTACTTCTATCATAGAACTACGCGTCAACTGAACAATAATTGCCAAAGGGCGAATACCTAAAGTAAATGCTGGCAATATTAGATTTTTAAGCACCAACTGACGACCATAAATCGCATCGGTTACCCATAATTGTCCTGTGATTTCCAGGCCAGTGTAGGCCGATAATACATCAGCAAATAGGATGGCACAAAAGATACTCGCCACAAAAGATGGGATAGAAACTCCTAAAACAGAAGAGGTCACCATAAAATGATCAATAAATTTATTTTGATTTAATGCTGCCCAAACGCCCATTAAAATGCCTACCGAAGTAGCAAATATCATTGCCGCCAAGGTGAGCCAAAAGGTGCCTTCAAAATGTTCTACTAAAATTTCAGAGACTTTTTTATTGGTTTGAAATGAACGTCTCAAATATGGGAATTTGAAAACAACCGCATTTTCACCCACATTAAATAACTTTTTGTATTCGTAGGTTTCCTGATTTTCTTTGGTGTCTTCGTATACAGCAATGGGGGACAAATCATTTAAATACAAAACCAATTGTTGGGATACAGGCTTGTCTAAACCTAATTCTTTGGTAATGGCGTCACGGGTTGAAACGTCAGTTCTCTGCCCAGCCATCATGGCCACAGGATCACCAGGAAGGGCATGAAAGATACCGAAGACAACAATTGCCACCCCAAAAATCACCAATAAACCGTAACTAAATCTTTTGTATATAAATTTTAGCATATTTCTATTTCAAGAGCTCCCTCACCTTTTCAATTGTAGGCACATCATTGTAATGCCATTTACCTTTCACAACACCATCTTTTAGCAAAATCAGCCCAGGGTTAGAACGAATGATTGTTTTTAAAACTGTTCCGTCTGAAAAATAATAAGGTACTGCTAATTGTACCTCATGTCTAAAATGGTCAAATGTTGGGGCATCAGATGCCGTCAACACCATAGCTTTTACTTGATTTTGGTCAAGAAGTTTCACTAATGTGTTTATTTCTTTTATACTTTTAACATTAGCCTCTTCAGCATTAAGAATGGTGATCAACATTTTGTTGCCTTTGAAGGTTTCTTCGGTCACATCTCCATCATCGTTCCAAACCCTAAAATCGGTTATTTTAGGCATTGGAGACTGGTTGGAGACTACTTTTTTACCGTCAAGCATATATTCATATTTCATAGAAACATACTTAAAAGCAGGGTCAGTTGGGTACACTTCAAATTCCGAAAGTTTACCTCCTTTTTCCATCACGTAAATATATTTATCCACCGGAAGGGCTTTCATCAAAGCAGGGATATTGTTACCCACTTTATAAGGCCTGAAATCAAAAAATGACAAGTGGTTGATGGTCCAATAAGCGGTATAAGAAGCAATAACGGTTACTATTACAATCAGAATATCACCCGTAGTTTTTCCTAAAACTGCTTCAAAGTTTTTACGTTGCACAAACAAAACACCAATCAAGGCAAGCAAAATAACATCTTTGGTAAATGAAGTCCATGGCGTAAGTTTTAAGAAATCTCCAAAGCAACCACAATCAGTAACTTTGTTAAAATAGGCAGAATAAAATGTCAGGAATGTAAAGAACAGGATCAGTAATAACAGCAGCCAAAGCGTCAATTCCATTCTGTAATAAAGCAGCAAAGCAACTCCAAGTACCACTTCCAAGACACACATCAATACCGAAAGGTAAATTGCAAAAGGAATAAAAGAGTGGAAAATTGGCGAAAATTCAGAGAATACTTCAAAGTATTCTTCCAATTTAATGGCTGTTCCTACAGGGTCATTGAGTTTGATAAATCCCGAAAAAATAAATAAACAACCTACAAGTATTCTACAAGTTTGATGGATGTATTTCATAGTTTAAGCAATTATTTTTTAGAAATTTATGAATGATTGGGACTTGGATGGGTCAATATGAATTAACCCACTCGCCTTTATAGCGTTAGTTTGATCAATGCAAAAACAGAATAATTGATCATATCCTGATAATTGGCACCTACACCTTCGGAAATAATGGTTTTCCCTTTGTTGTCTTCAATTTGTTTTACCCTAAATAGCTTCATCAATACAATATCTGTGATAGACGAAACCCTCATTTCCCTCCAGGCTTCACCATAATCGTGGTTTTTTGCCAACAGTAAATTAAAGGTTTCCTGGTAATGTTTTTCGTATAATGTTTCAACTTCTTCAAAGGGAATTTCCATCAAATCTGTTTCGGTCAAATCCAATTGCATTAAAGCGATGATACAATAATTGATAATTCCGATAAATTCTCCATTGATATCATCCGCGACCAATTGCGTACCTTTTTCCTGTATAGAGCGGATGCGTTGCGCTTTGATATAAATCTGGTCAGTGATGGAAGAAAGGCGTAATATTCTCCAGGCAGTACCGTAATCTTTTGTTTTTTTAAGGAACAATTCTTTACAAACTTTGATAACTGCCTTGTATTCTTCGGTGGTATTATTTTTCAAAACAATAATTTTATAGTAGCAACTGATAAGCGACACGATTTAATTGCTAAAGGCATCTCGTCGTTCAATATTTTAATTCAAGAATTATTTCAAGAAATTGTTGATAGACACCTGATTAAAATTAATCTTTGCCATTCAAATAATAAATCTCTTAAAGAACGTGAAAAATACATTTTTTTGCAAAAAAAACACCATCAATATACAAGGAAAAATTATTTCTTTGCAAGAACAGTGGGTTATGGGAATTTTGAATGTCACTCCAGATTCATTTTATGATGGTGGAGCGCACAATTCTATCCAAACTGCGATTGCCCAAACCCAGAAATTCCTAAATGAAGGTGCTCAAATCATTGATGTTGGTGGTTATTCTACCCGACCAAACGCCGATGACATTGCTGTTCAAGAAGAAATAAACCGTGTAGTGCCGGTAATTGCAGCACTCAAACAAAAATTTCCCAACATTATTATTTCCATCGATACTTTTAGGGCAGAAGTTGCCCGCCAAGCGATACAACATGGTGCTGCAATGATTAATGACATTTCCGCCGGCGAACTGGATCCGACGATGTTTGAAACGGTAGCAGCTTTACAGGTGCCCTACATCCTGATGCACACCAGAGGAACACCTCAAAACATGCAAAGTCAAACTGATTACACCAATATGATGGATGAGATAATTACTTTTTTTTCTACTAAAATAAATAAACTTAAAGCACTTGGCGTTAATGATTTAATTATTGATCCTGGATTTGGTTTTGCAAAAACATTGGATCAAAATTATGAATTACTTCAAAAATTGTCTTACTTTAATGTCTTAGAGTTACCAATTCTGGTAGGCTTATCAAGAAAATCGATGGTCTATAAACTGTTACAAACTACAGCAGCGGAAGCTTTAAATGGCACCACCGTATTACATACCTTGGCTCTGGAGCAAGGTGCATCGATCTTAAGGGTTCACGATGTTAAAGAAGCAGTAGAAACCATTACATTGGTGAATAAATTTATGAAGAGCTGAGTTATTCATATTAATGAACACTCATTTTCAACAGGTTAAACAAAAAAAATTAAAAAATAAAATCGATTATCAGCGCATTACTTTCCATATTACCGACTATTGAATCGCTAGTTTCCGGCTATTCGCTCTTTTTATTTTCCATAGGTTTTTTAGAAATCAGGTGGCTGGATTTGGTGGATGTTGGTTTGGTAACTTTCCTGTTATTTCAAGTATATAAATTATTACAGGGCAGCGTTGCTTCTAAAATATTTATCGGTATACTCTTCATTTACCTATTTTACCAGGTAGTCAAAGCATTTGAAATGGAACTCATGAGTTCTATTTTGGGTGAATTTATGGGAGTGGGAGTTATTGCCGCGCTGATCTTGTTTCAACAAGAAATCAGAAAATTTTTACTGCTGATTGGTAAAACCACTTTCTTCGGCACCTTCGTAGGCAAAGGTTATCCATGGTCAAAAGCACTGGGTTCGCAGTACAGTTTGAAACCTATTATTGACGCGGCACATGCCCTGAGTAATGTCAAAAATGGGGCATTGATTGTATTGGCTAAAAGTTCGGAATTAAAGTTTTACGCAGAAACAGGTGATTTGCTCGATGCCAATATCAACAAACGTTTATTGATTTCAATTTTTGGAAAAACCAGCCCATTACATGATGGAGCGGTAATTATCGCCAATGGTCGTATCAAAGCAGCGAGGTGTATTTTACCTGTTTCTGACAATTCCGATTTGCCGGCACAATTTGGATTGCGTCACCGCTCGGCTTTGGGAATTGCTGAAATAACAGACGCGGTGGTATTGATTGTTTCTGAAGAAACAGGACAAATTTCATTGGCACACAATGGTATTATTTACCATAATTTATCCAACAAAGAACTCAATGAAAGGTTGAGATTTTTCTTGTTTGAAGAGGAGCCCGACCCAAACATGCAAGTCGTAGTTGCCTAAATTTTTTTAATATCTTTTAGAATACAAACTATTAATTGAGTTGATTGTATAATGCATGAATCACAAAACATAGAATACAAAACAATTTGG
>CALPQG020000064.1 GCA_943325655.2 Bifidobacterium breve
AGTTTTTGTGTCATCATTTCATTATTGCTCAATTCAATTGGATGATTATCTTGTTGCCAAAACTGATAATTGGTATTGTTTGAATTTTTCTTGCCTGCTCTTTCAAACCCCAATAGTTTAAGTCTTCTCTTCGCTGGATCAAGTCTTGAGCTTTTGCGAAGACTTGGTCCTACCATGATTAAAGTCTTCAGACTTGAGTTATCATTAGTCAATATATAAGATTTCAATCAAATATTCTTTCATTCCTGCATAGTTTTTTGCACTGCTGTATAAATATTCTTCGGAACTTAAAACTATGCCTGCTTCAACTGGATTGTGATGGATATAATTAAGTTTTTGTGTCATCATTTCATTATTGCTCAATTCAATTGGATGATTATCTTGTTGCCAAAACTGATAATTGGTATTGTTTGAATTTTTCTTGCCTGCTCTTTCAAACATCCACAACAGCCACTCTTTTCTACTTTCTTGTTGATTTTCTTTGATTGCTTCAATGATTTTTACAGAAGTAAACTTCTTTAAATCTCTAATTATATCCTGCATCGGCATTTGGGAAGTGCCTATAATCAGATGAACATGATTACTCAAGATACACCATGCATAAATTTCCAATCCTTTATTTTCTTGACAAAATCTTAAACTGTCTAAAAAAATATCTCGATAATATTTTCTAGTAAAAACATCTATCCAATTCACAACTGAAAACGATACGAAATACAATTTACGCTGATCCTGAAACTTATATTTTGAACTCATAAAAATTGTTTAAAAAATTAATAACGTAAGTCTGAAGACTTTAATTATATATGGCACAAGTCTTCGCAAAAGCTCAAGACTTGCGCCAGACAAAAGCAGACTTAATCCATTGGGGGCCAGACAATAAGCAGACTTAATCCATTGGGGTTGTCACTAACAAACGGATTGAAAATCCATTTTATCAATAGTTCGAGTTGCCCTTCGGAACAACTCGAACAGCGTGTCTTGAGCCAGAAACAGAACACTTAAACCTTTTGGGGCACAAGTCACCGCAAAAGCTCAAGACTTGCGCTAGACAAACTGCAGACTTAATCCATTGGGTGTTTTGTAAGAATCACAGATTTTAAAAGGATTAAATGATTTCACAGAAAAAAATCAGTGCAATCCATAAATCACTTTAAATCTGTGATTCAGACTTTTTTAACCTAAACCGCTAAAGCTAAACACTTGAGCCAGAAACAGAACACTTAAACCATTGGCGGTTATTTCTTTTTTCTCTCTTTCCAAGTCTCGCTTTCAAATAGCTTTTCGCCATATTTTAGTTTTTCCCACCAGCTAAATGATTTTACTAAAGGCTCTCCGTCTGGCAATTTACTCTCTAAAATACTTTGTTTAATATCTGCTATTTCTTTGGGCTCAAGCTTGTTTTTGTATTTGCTTACTACTGCTGCTAAAGTAAAAGTATCTGAACAAAAATGTTTGTCTTTTACATCCTTGCATTCAGAATAATCAAAAAACATATCATCAAAATATTTTTCATTCTTCTCAGGATACCCTTCTTGAATATTTTTTACCAAGTTTTTGAAATGAGATTCATAAGCTACATAGCTCAGCTCGTCGAAAGTAAGTGGAGCATATACGCTATCCTGCCAATCTTCTCGCCGAACAGGAGAACTTACCCCCATAAAAAAGAAATACCATTTGCCATTGATTTTAGCTCCGCCGAAGTCTTTGATGTAATCAAAAACAGCATCCTTATTTTCAAAATCTTTAGTATTATACGTTGTATAAAATCGAGATTTATCTTTATTGAAAATATAAATACTATCTAGTTTAAAACAACGATTAACAACCTCATATTGCACTATAGATAAACTACTATCCATCCATTTGTTTATGGAATCTGTAGATATTCCATATAAATCTTTATAACTATTAAAATTTGAAGAAATATATTTATCTCTAAATTTCAACTCATTTTCCATTTTATTATTTTCAGAACATGACAAAAAAATAATAGCGACAAGAATTATCCATTTATCTTTTTGTAACACGACCTTCTTTGGTTAAATCAAAAATCCAATCAAAATAAGTATGAGCATCAGTAAAATTGCGTTTACTAGCTGGCGCATTTGTATTTGGTATTCGACCATATTTATCACCTACTAATACTCCAAATTTTAATCCAGGGACAGCACATTGTGGAGCTACACCATCTAATTCCCAAGGTACTGAATTTTTCAATCCCTCGTCAGAACCATATTGCCAAACTTCTTCAAAAAGTGTTTTGTCAAATGTTGTTGCACTACAAGCATTTTCGGGCATCAATATATAAAATCGACCAAATTTACTTCCTGAAGACAAATATTGTTTCAGATAATCTATCATTCCTTGTGCATAAGCATAACCCATACTATGAGCTACTATGTCTATTTTTCCTGTAATCCCCCCATTTGCATCTAACTTTAATCCTACTTTATTAGATTTAATATCATCCCACAGTTGTTTTCCTCCAATTTTTCCTGCTGCATATCTCTTATTATACCCATCAACATTGGGTGGAAAATCTAACGTTACACAAGATGGTTCATGATAACAAGAAACGCATCCTGTAACTAATCCTTGTGTAATAACACCAATTGCTGCAGGAATTGCAAAATTTCCTGCGCACAAGGAACCTTTCATTCCTGTAGCAAATTTTAATTTGCTTGCTCGAATATCTTCATCATCTTGTATTTTATTTAAATTGTCATCTACCCAATGATTAGAAGTATATATTTTATGATGTCCGTCTGCATAAACAACATTTTGTGTCCCTATTTTGAGCATAAATTTCTCTCCTCTTTCTTGCCAATATGAACCAGAATTAGGGAAATCATCAACATATCTTATTAAATTATCAGAGTTTTCATAATCTTCATTCATATTAATATCGTCTACAAGATTCTCTCTGTATCCATTTACAAAAAGCAATAAATTATCAGTTTTAATCATTAAATAATTTGCAAGTTCAACAATATCATTAACATTTGAAGAAAATTTAGGACTACTCATTGTTTTTGACCAACCCACTTTGTTAAAAGGATTTATACCTCCGATTGTTAAATTTGACTGATTAATATCAAAACATTTGATTTTAAAGCCTCCAATTAAAAGATATTCATCAAATCCATCATTAGAGTTTTGAGAGGAATATCTTCCTACTTTAGCTGAGATATTACTAGAAGTAGTCGGTATAGATACTGCAATATTGGGGTATTTTTTCCCCCCGATTACAAAATCAGTTACATAAATAACTTTATTTAAATATTCTAATCCTCCATTATTAAACGGAATTATACTATTAGAGAAATCATTCTGAAGATTTTTACCCCCAATAGTTTAAGTCTTCGCTTTGCTGGATCAAGTCTTGAGCTTTTGCGAAGACTTGGTCCTACCATGATTAAAGTCTTCAGACTTGAGTTATCATTAGTCAATATATAAGATTTCAATCAAATAATCTTTCATACCTGCATAGTTTTTTGCGCTACTATATAAATATTCTTCGGAATTAAAAATTAATAACACAAGTCTGAAGACTTTAATTATACTTGGGCATCCATTAGGGGATGATTATTTCATCCTTTTGTCTGAATTAAGATTTTTAGGATTAGATGATTTTAGGATTATTTCCGAAATCCTATCATCCTTTAATCTTTTCATCCTAATTCAGACACACTTAATTTCTTGGCACACGTCACCAATCGTTCAGATGTGCACCAGCATTCGAGTTAAATCGGAAGAACCTTAAAACGATCATAAGTTCAATAATTAATTGAACCATTTGTACTTATATTGCCGTTTAAGTTTTATAAATTTGAATAATCAAAATCATTTTAAACATGATACACCAAACTGTAGCCATACCAGAACAGGATTATGCTTTATTTCTTGAAGTAATCAAACGTTTTAAATGGAAAGTAGAAGGTAAAACTCCTGTTGCTAAAACCAAAGATAATTTGCTTCTTGATGAAATTAAAGAGGCTGTTGATAGTATGAATTTGGTCAAACAAGGAAAGTTAAAAGCTAGGCCGATTCAAGATTTATTAGATGAGTTATAAAATACTTACTGTACCGCCTTTTGATAAACAACTTAAGAGGCTGGCTAAAAAATACCCCTCTATTAAAAATGATATTATTCAGCTCATTTCTGAACTTCAAAACCAACCAGTAAAAGGTACAAACATTGGCAATAACTGTTTTAAATTGAGGATGGCCATCACTTCAAAAGGCAAAGGAAAATCCACTGGAGCTAGGGTTATTACGCATTTTGTACTCAAAAGTGAAAGTATTTATATGCTTTCTATTTATGACAAAGCAGAACAAAGCACCATCTCCGATAACGAAATACATGACTTATTAATACTTATTCAACAAAATTAAACATAATTTCCCTGCTGGTCCGCGTCAAATGTTGGCCTTATCGCTGGTTCACGTATCGGCGTGGACCAAAGGTTGGTATAAAACACAAAGCAAAAATATTTCTTCCTAAATTTTTATAGCACACTTAATTCCTGGTACACGTCACCACTTCGTTCAGACGTGCACCAGCGCACCGAAGTTCACTCGCGCCAGCTGGGGGCACATACACCGCAAAAGCTCAAGACTTGCGCCAGACAAACTGCAGACTTAATCCATTGGGGGTAACGCAAGTCTGAAGACTTTAATGATTACTTATCCTTATTTTTGATAAGATAAATTATAAACCCAATTAGCAATCCATTGGGGTATTTAAGAGGATTAAAAAAAGCCCGATTAGGTCGGGCTTTCTGTTACTAAAAAATATACTTCATCTAATTTTTCAAATACCAATTTACCACAATCTAAATTTCGGTTATATAACATCATTGACAAATTTTTAAGTTTGTTTTTGATAACAGGGGATTGGTTGTAATTTTTTTGTGAGACAATTTTTATCATTTTTTCTAAGTCCTCATATGGATTAATCCCAATTTCATTAGAAATCAAATCCTTTACTTCGTTAAGTAAAATTTCTATTTGACTATATTTTAGTTGACTATTTTCCATACCTCAATTACTTAATTTGGTCTGGAAATGCAACCTTTAATTCTTCAAGACTATAAACTGTTCCTGTTTTTAAGTCTTTAACGCTTTTTACCCAATTTTCAGGATAACCTAAAGGCAAAAGAACTTGGTCAGCTCCACCAGAATAAACAGACTGCGGTGCAATTTTACCTAAATTTAATTTCGCACCTTTTTCTACAATAAGCTCAGCCTCAAACTGCATCGTACTCCATTTTTTCAGGATAGCTAATTCGTTTCTACCTAGGACTGCTTCGGTAGAAGAAAAACCACCAAATAATTTAGCTTGATTGGCACTTCCTCCAAATCGTCTAAAAACGCCAACATTTTCTAAAGCTTCGGCTGTATAATAGTAGTTATCAAGGAAACTTTCCTTGATAAATTGAGGTAAAGATTCGTCTTTAGCAATAATTTTTACTCTGTCGAATATAGCAACTCTATACTTTTCTAGTATGTTCCCCGCCCCCTGTAGAATTCCAAATTTCTCTAAAATATCATCAATTTCACTGTCACTCTTTTTGAAATATTTTTTCAGGGCTGCAATAAATTTTACTTTATTGCCTGGAGATTCTTTTACCCATAATACAAATTTTCCGATTGCTTTTCCGCCTGCAGCTGATGCTCCTTCAGAAATATAATAAATGGCCACTTCCCGCATACATGATTCGGTAAGTTTTAAGCCATCGATTGTTTTACCGTCATTATCATCCAGGTAATTGACCATACCTCCGCCACAGTTAAGTACGGCTTTGGCAACGGGATTTGTTAAGAATTCTTCTACAGCAGAAACGGCTACATCAGTTTTGTCAATTTGACTGAAGGCGGCACTCAGTGAGCCAACATCCTTAAAGTAGTAATTGATAGTTACCTGTAAAACAGCGTTGACAGCGGCTGCAGTAGCAGCTTTTTTGGCAGCTTGTTTACTAACCTGTAACCCAACAAAACCAACTACACTTGTTCCTCCGGAAGGAATAGCCAATGCTATACATATAGCACCTTCAACAACTACTTCAGAAATGACTTCCCCATTTTCGCGCATATAATTGTCTAATGCATCAAATTGGTGATCAACATAAGTTACGGAACCCCATAATGTCCTAACATCTTTAGGGTCATTACTATAAACACATTTTCCATTATCATTATGAACATATTTCCCAAGATATACCCAGTTGGTTGGTTCATATTGACTGTCGAAAGAAAGTGATTTGCCATAAACTTTTCTCTTGGTAACTTTATTACTATACCAAGCATAGTCCATATCGTCACGCTTACTTGCAAGTAATTTTTGTAAGTTACTTGACATAATTGCAACCGTTTGACTATAAATTTTTTCTCCATCGTTTGATCTTGACTGATCTACGTGGATACCAATAATCATGGCATAACCGTAAGTATTGTTATATGTTTCTTCATAGGCTAATTGCACTGCTGATTTTAGGTGGTATTTATTTACATCAGAAGTAACAATAATGACGTATTTAATATCTTCATCATCAGAGAGAGAATTAATTTTTATTCCATTAAGATCTCCATAATTTTTGATAAGGGTTAAAAATGTAGGGCTACATTTTAACAAACCGGCATAGTCTCTTATAACAAAGTTCCCGCTTTGTACCGCTTTTACATTATAATTAAAGTCATCAAGTTTGGTGTCATGTTGTTGTAGATAACTGCTTGTCGAATATTTGACATTCCATATTACAGTTCTTGCATCTAAATTTACACCAGATTCATCTTTAAAGAAATCTGGGTTTGCAATATATTTATTAAAAATATTAATCAGTTTTGTTACATATGGATTGGTTACACCAGCATTATCATCAGTTGCATGGTATAACCTCTTTGCAGTACTAATTTCATTTACGCCAAGAGCCATTCTCCTAATTTCAGCAACAAGAACTTTTACACTACTACCCTTTAATTCTTCTCCTAATGCTACAACTGGAGTATATTTTAATATCCAATTAGATTTAGAATTTACTTGTCTTGGACCAACTAAAGTGCTTGAATACATGTGCAACAATGCACCTTTATCGTTATTTGCACCTAGTTTACTTCTTTCAAATATTAATTGGGTCGCACTGGAATTTTGTTTCTTATAATCATCCCAAATTTTATTATACCTGGCTTTGTCTGTAGGTTTATTGCTATTATCTAAATCTTTCCAATCTTGTGGACTTATACCTTTAACATATTTCAGGTAATCATCAAAATCTTGATAACTGTCAGTGTCAAATAATGTTGGTTGTTTAGTAGTATAAAGTACATATAAAACTACTTCGCTGTTTTTACTTTTTACAGTAGAATTATCATGGAAAGTTTTTAGCTTTAAATTTAATGCATCCCTTTCTTCCACTGAAAGTGGATGAATTTGTTTGAATACTTCAAATCGGGCATCGACAATGTAATTAACTTTGTCGGCTTGCCCACTCTCTATATAATATGCATTTGAATCAATCTGCTGATCAATTAATTGAGCATAATAAGTAATTAAACTGTCACTTTCAGTTGCAATTGATATACTTTGAATGCCTAAAAACAGACTTATAAATATTAATAATCTAATTTTCATTATTCTTTAGTTTTTTTATACGTTGAAAATAAAATGTAAATGCTAATTACAGCTAATAAACCGCCGAACCATTTGCTTGTAAATAATGCACCAAAGACTTTTATAATCAGAAAGACGATGCCTGAACGCCTGTTAGTGCCATACTCAAATGTTTTTTCAGCCACGGCTTTATTATCTACTTCCAAATTACTGGTAAAGAATATGATAACCGCTGCTGCCACCAACATTAAAATGGCTATGGCGGTATTTCGTATTTTAGTGTCGAGAGAATTATTGTCCATTGATAAGGTATTTATCTTTTAAAGTTCCAATTTTAACCGTAAGTAAATCTTTTACCTGTTTTTCAAAATCAGGATTTTTCCCATCTAGCACATCATTTACAAAGCTTTCACTAAGTGTAGTTATGTCAACTTTTAATTGCTTAATAAATTCGTTTGCGGTAACAAGTAACTCATCTGGTTGCAGTAGTGACTGATATGCGGTCATGTAGAATGCCAAAACAACCATTTGATCCATTGTAGTATAATAATTATCGTATAATTGCATGAGCTTTAAGGTTTTCGGATCCTTCTTAAGTATGTCAACCTCTGCATCGCTTAGTGCAAGGTTATTATATTCTTCAATACTCACAACCTCTCCACATTTTTCAATGTTACTGTCTCCAAAATCAATCTGACTTTCATCAGTATCAATATCTTTTTTGGCATTGTTTTCATCTGAATTCCATACGAACAAACTTTTTAAATTTGCAAAAGAAGTGTTCATCGAAGTCAACTCTGTATTAATTATTTTTTTTACTATTTCAGGGAATTTACCTATTGCGTTGGCGATATTCTTAATAACAGCTGGTGCGTGGTTTACAGCATCTTTTAATTCAGCGACAAAACTTTTAAACATTTCTTTGAAAGTTTTACTTTCCGCTACTTGATCTCCATCTGGGTTATTTTTAGCGGATTTCCAATCAGTATACGCCTGTTTTAATTCATTATACTTTTGTTGCAATTCTTCTTTTCCTGTTTGAACCTGATTGATTACATCTTGAAAATCATTCATGTAACCATCAATTATGTTTATATTATTTTCTAAATCTTCCAATTGTTTATCAAAAACTTCAGAAATTTGATTTATTTGCTGAGCCAAATCAGCCCCAATCGGTATTACCTGAGCAGATTTCACCACCACTGTTCCACCCGACATGCGGAGGTTTTCGTCTACCTGGAGGTGAGCAAAATATTTCTTCCTAAACTTTACACCTCAATTATTTCCTTGGTACAAGTCACCACTTCGTTCAGACTTGCACCAGCATTCGCGATGTGCTAGCGCGAGGCACCGTCACGATGCCCCAGCAGGGCACCAGCAGGGTTTGCTACTTTTTATTTCTTCTGCTTAGTAATTTTATACCTATTATTATCGCCAATATAATTATGATAATAACAGGATTATCTGTGATGCTTCTTAATGCCTGGCTGGTAAATGCTAAATACATATCTTATTTTTAAATAATTTAAATATTATAAATTGGTGCTAATGTTTCCAAACGAGTTTTTAACTTTTCATAGTATGGAATCCATGGAAGTAGAGACTCTTTCCCTTTAATCATTGCATCAACTTTTAAAATTTTCTTTTTAAAATTACCATCATTACAAAATTTGGAAATAATTAAACCACGAAAAACATTATCCACAGTGCCACACAATATTTCAGCCCAGTGCTTTCCTGCTGCCTCCAATCTGTCCATTTCTTCGAGTATATTTGGCATATAGCTATACTTATCAATAAATGCTTGCCCTTCATTCAAAAAATAGTTTCTGATCCATTCGGTTAATTTATCTAAATCTTCATAACTATCAATAATATAACCACCAGCAAGATAATTTCCTTCCATCATTGGTGTTTTAGTGTCCTTAACCGTTGATAAAAAATATTTCTTATTATCTATATATGACAAATCATTATTAGGCAATTTTATGTCATACATAATTGTTTCAATAATTTTAATACTTACAGATTGTTTGGAGAAAAAAATACTCCCCCCTGTTTTGAAATTAAAAAAACAAAAAGAAGTAAACTCGGATGTTTCTTTCACATAATGTGGATCACCGCTGGTATTAAACAACTTATACCCCAATGGTTTTAATATTGGAGTTAATTCACCAAACAGTTTGTCTTTTCTTTCTTTAAC